>NZ_JBHWDU010000015.1:9915-126403 GCF_042734825.1 Kitasatospora sp. NPDC059648
GTCGAGCTGCCCTGGCGCACCCGCACCGCCCGCCGCTAGGGCCTGTCCGGCGCCGCAGCGGCAAAGGGCGCCGGGGGCCCGCCCCGGGCCTGGTCGGGGGCCCGCGCCGGGCCCCGGCGCCCCCCCGGCCCCCCCCCCCCACGGCCCTGTCCTGCGCAAGGGACTACCGCTCGTACGTCATCTCCGGGAAGCGCGCCGAGGGGCCGTCCAGCAGGTGGTCGTCGTGGCCGCGCAGCCAGCGGTCGAAGAAGGACGCCACGTAGGAGCGGGTGGCGAGTTCGGCGCGGTCCGGGCGGACGGTGCCGACCTCCGAGGCCAGCCCGTCGGGGTCGATCGCGCCCTGTCGGGCGAGTCGGGGCAGCAGGGACTCCGCGTCGGTGTAGGAGCCGTGCCGGGAGCCGTCCAGGGTGAGGTCGGCGTGCCAGCCGGTGCTGTGCTGCCAGAGGGCGTCCCAGCCGGGCTGCCGGTGGTAGCTGCCGGAGTCCGGGCTCCCGGTGCCCATCAGCAGGAACGGGCGGTCCAGGCCGTCCTGGGCGACGCTCGGCAGATAAACGCCGGTCCGCCCGTCCGGGCCGGGGAAGTGCATCTGGCCGTCCATGTTGATCCCGGCCGCGATCCGTGGGTCGTCGTGCATGGTCTGCAGGGCGGTGAAGCCGCCCGCCGAGTGGCCGACCATGCCGATCCGGTCGAGGTCGAGCGAGGCGGCGAGGCCGGCCGGCAGGCCCGGGAAGCGGCGCAGCCCGGCGAGTTCGTCCAGCACGAAGCGTGTGTCGTCGACCCGGGTGGCCATGGACTTGCGCAGTACGGCGCCGATGTCCAGGCCGGGCTGCCCCATCATGGCGGGGAACACCGAGGTGGCCAGGTCCCTGCCGGGGAAGGCGACTTCGGAGGCCTCGTAGGTGTGGTCGATGGTGACGACGACGTAGCCTCGCGAGGCGAGGTCCTCGACCAGGGCCGTGCCCCAGGTGCGCGGGTCGCCGAGCCCGGGCGAGTAGAGCACCACCGGGCGCGGTCCGCCGGGGCGGGCCGGGGCGTCCTGCCGGGCGTGGGTGAGGATGCCCGACCAGTCGGTGCTGCCGGGCCGCACACCGTAGTTGATCCGCCCCACGCCGGTGTCGCTGCCGAAGTGCTCCCCGGCGGCGGGCGCCATGTAGCGGGCCCGCTCCTGCCCGGCGGCCGGGCGGGCGGTCGGGTACCAGAAGCTGATCATCAGCTCGCGCTTGCGCCCGGGCTGCCAGGGGTCCTCCCGCCCGGCGTCGGTCAGGTGCAGCGAGGTGGTCGCGATCGGGTACGGCCCGGTCGGCTGCGGCAGCCACGCCGTGGCCTGCCCTCCGCCGCCGTCCACCGGCGCCGCCACCGCCCCGGGCGCGCCCGCCACCCCGAGCGCCGCCGATGCCACCAGCAGTGCCGCCGCCACGGCCCGTCCCCGCCTGCCCATTCGTCGTCTCCTCGTCGTGTTCCGTTGACGAGGGAGACGCTACGGGCGGGGCGGGGCCGAATCCGTCATACCGGGGAGCCAAGTCCCCCTGAGTACTTCGGTATGACATCCGTACGGGCGCAGGCGCGCCCTATCGCCCGAGGTGGTCGGCCAGGGCCTCGATGGTGCGCCGCCGCATCGTGTACATCGACACCGCGGAGCCGTCCGCGAAGCGCAGCCGGAACCGCGCCATGGCCTGCAGGCGCGGGCGCCGCTCCACCCCCGCCACCAGGGTGCGCGGGACGTGCCACAGCAGTCGGCCGACCTTGCGGACGTCCGGGCCCACCGTGACGAACGCGGTCCGGCGGTCGGTGACCACCAGCAGCTTGGTCGTCACCCCGCCCTCCGCCTTCGGGAAACTGCGCGCGATGGTGCCCGACTCCCCCGTCACCGCGCCGATCCGCGCCAGCGCGTTGCCGATCGCCGCCCCGGCCCCGTCCCCGATCCCCTCCGCCCCGGCGGCCGGGACCACCTTCGCGACGTCCACCAGGCGCTCGCCCGGTTCCAGCAGCGGTTGTACGGCCTGTCGGTAGCGGTTCACCAGGGTCTCGGTCATCCCGTCAGACTAGTGGCCAGGGCGGTCCGGGCCCTACCGGTACCGCTTGAGCTCCCGGCGGGCCAGCGAGCGCTTGTGGACCTCGTCCGGCCCGTCGGCGAGGCGCAGGGTGCGGTTGCCCGCCCAGAGCTGGGCCAGCGGGGTGTCCTGGCTGACTCCGGCGGCGCCGTGCGCCTGGACGGCCTTGTCGAGGATCCACTCGACGGTGCGCGGGGTGGCGATCTTGATGGCCTGGATCTCGGTGTGGGCGCCGCGGTTGCCGACGGTGTCCATCAGCCAGGCGGTCTTGAGGACGAGCAGCCGCAACTGTTCGATCCGCACCCGGGATTCGGCGATCCAGTCCTGCACCACGCCCTGCTCGGCCAGCGGACGGCCGAAGGCGACGCGCTCGTTCGCCCGGCGGCACATCAGCTCCAGGGCGCGTTCGGCGATGCCGATGGCCCGCATGCAGTGGTGGATCCGGCCGGGGCCGAGCCGGGCCTGGGCGATGGCGAAGCCGGCGCCCTCCTCGCCGATCAGGTTCCCGGCCGGGACGCGGACGTCGTCGAACAGCACCTCGGCGTGGCCGCCGTGGTCGGCGTCGTCGTAGCCGAAGACGGTCATGCCCCGCTTGACGGTCAGGCCCGGGGTGTCGCGCGGGACGATCACCATGCTCTGCTGGCGGTGCGGGTCGGCGTTCGGGTCGGTCTTGCCCATCACGATGAAGAGCTTGCAGTTCGGGTTCATCGCGCCGGTGATGTACCACTTGCGGCCGTTGATGACGTACTCGTCGCCGTCGCGCTCGATCCGGGTGGCGATGTTGGTGGCGTCCGAGGAGGCGACCTCGGGCTCGGTCATCGCGAACGCGGAGCGGATCTCGGCGTCGAGGAGGGGGCGCAGCCAGCGCTCCTTCTGCTCGGCGCTGCCGAACTGGGCGAGCAGCTCCATGTTGCCGGTGTCGGGGGCCGCGCAGTTGAGCGCGGGCGGGGCCAGCTGGATGCTGCGGCCGGTGATCTCGGCGAGCGGGGCGTACTGGAGGTTGGTGAGGCCGGCGCCGTGCTCGCCCGGGATGCTGTGCTTGTCCACGAAGAACAGGTTCCACAGGCCCTGCTTGCGGGCCTCCGCCTGGAGGTCGGCGACGACGGGCGGGACGGCCCAGGGCTCGCGGGCCGAGTCGGCGAGCTGGGCGGCCAGGACGGGCTCGGCGGGGTGGACGTGCTCGTCCATGAACGCGAGCAGCTGCTCGCGGAGCTCTTCGGTGCGGGCGTCGTAGGCGAAGTCCATCAGTTCTCCTTGAGGGTGCCGAGGCCGTGCCGGGCGAGAATCGGGGCCATCTCGCCGGCGCGCTCGAAACCGGCGCCCAGGGTGCGGCCCTGCTGGAAGCGGTAGTGGATGCCCTCGGCGACGGCGGCGAGCTTGAAGGAGGCGAAGGCCACGTACCAGTCGAGGTCGGCGGCCTGGCGGCCGGTCAACTCGGCGTAGTACGAGACGATCTCGTCGGGCTTCGGAAAGCCGGGGGCGGTCATGGCGGACGGGATGATGCCGCCGCCGACGCCGGCCAGCTCGGTGTACATCACCAGGAGGCCGATGTCGGTGAGCGGGTCGCCGAGGGTGGACATCTCCCAGTCGAGGACGGCGGTGATCGTGTCGGAGTCGTCGACCAGGACGTTGTCGAGGCGGTAGTCACCGTGGACCAGGGCGGGGGCGGGGGAGGCGGGGAGGCGCTCGGAGAGCAGGGCGTGCAGCCGGTCGAGGTCGGGGAGGTCACGGCTGCGGGACTTCTCCAGCTGCGTGGACCACCGCCGCAGCTGGCGCTCCAGGTAGCCCTCGGGCCGCCCGAAGTCGGCGAGGCCGACGGCGGCCGGGTCGATCCTGTGCAGGGCGGCGAGGGTCTCGACCAGGTGGCGCCCGAGCGCCTCGACCCGCTTCTCCCCGAGGGCGGCCAGCGTCTCCCGGTCCCGGTGGGCCAGGCCCGAGACGTGCTCCATGAGGTACCAGGGGGCGCCGAGCGCGTCGGTGCCGTGGTCGATCAGCAGCATGCGCGGCACGGGAACGTCCGTGTCACGGAGGGCGGACATGACGCGGTACTCGCGCCCCATGTCGTGCGCGGTCGCGAGCACGTGCCCCAGCGGCGGCCGGCGCAGCACCCAGCGGCGGGAATCGTCGCTGAGGATGTACGTGAGGTTGGACCGGCCCCCCTCGATGAGCGCGGCCCGAAGCGGCCCCTGGAGGGTGTCGGGCAGCTCCCGATCCAGGTGGGAACGCAGGCGTCCCAGGTCCAGGCCGGGCGGATCGGCGGGAGTCTCGGACATCGGGCGGCTCCTCGGGACTGCAGCGGCGGATTCGATGACTAAGCGCTTGCTTAGCATTCAGCGCGAGAACGCCCCTGTCAATGCCGCGAGCCCCCGGACAGTCCGGGGGCTCGCGGGGAAGGCGGGCGGGATCAGATGTCGCCGAACTCGCCGGAGACGGTCGCAGCGACGAAGGACTTCCACGCCGCGGCAGGAAAGACGAGCACGGGCCCCTCCGGATCTTTCGAGTCACGCACCGGCATCACCCCTCGGAAGCCGGGAGCCACCTCGACACAGTTGCCACCTTGCTGGCTAAAGCTCGACTTCACCCACCGGGCGACCGTCAAGTTGATGTCGGTCATTCGATCCCCTTCCGAGTAGCGCGCATCCATGCGAGAGTCGCCGCCTCGGCCAGCGCTCCCACCTGGAGCCGATCGTAGTGTTTCCTCCAGGTGGCAAGCCTTTCAATATCCCGTTCGAGGTGGCTCCGCCCCTCGGACTCCGAGTACCCAAGGAAGGACTCATCAGGGAGCGTGAGGAGAACCATCGGCAAGGCGAACGGCCTCTCCTCCCCCAGCTCGAAGGGTGCAACTTGAAGGATGACGTTCTTCACGGCATACATCGCCTCCAGGGCGGCAAGTTGCGCTCGCATCACATCCGCGCCCCCAATAGGACGCCGTAGGCAGCTCTCATCAAGGACAGCGTGGATGAGCGGCGGCCGCTTGCGCCGAACCAGGTCCTGCCTGGCCAGGAGAAACGCCACTCGCTCATCCGCTTGCGCCTGGGTGATCGTGCCCCTTCGAACATCACCCGCCGCCAACGCCCTTGCGTAGGCCTCGGTCTGGAACAAGCCCGGAACGACGCCTGCTTCGTAGATCCTTATCTCCGTGGCGTTCTGCTCCTGGCTCGCGAACTCAGGGAAGCCCTCAAGCAGAGCCGAGTGCTTTGCCTGGAGCCACATGAGCAGCAACGTCCCGCCCGTCCCAAGGACTCGGTCCGCGTCACGGGCGAACTTCTCGCTCGGCGGAGTCCGTCCAGGCGGGGCAAGTTCGGCATAGGAGACATAGGACGGGTCGACCCCCACAAGCCTCGCCAGTTGGGCCTGAGTCAGCCCAGTAGCTCGCCGCGACCTGCGAAGCTGCACGCCGAACGGCGCCCACGGACTTGATGTTGGATCAAGCTCCTTGAGGTTCACCACGCCCACCAACTTGCCGAGTGTCCGCTTCAAGTTTCAGATCGAGTTCCGATGGTAGGTGGCAACAGGCCACCATGACTACACCAAGTGAGACATCCATCGCGATGCGCTACACCGGAGACAGCCATGCCCCCCACCAAGTCCTGCACCCCCGCCCCGAAGTTCCGGGTCGTCGCCTACCTCGCCAAGAACAACTCCGCCTTCCCCGAGCGCGAGTTGCGCATGTGCGAGTCCTACGCCGCCACCTTCAACTGGGACATCTCCCTCATCGTCGTCGACGACGAAGCCGACGCGAAGGGGCCCGAGCACCGGCCGATGCTCCAAGCCGCCCTACAGCGCCTCCTCGACCGCCGGGCCGGCGCGATCCTGATCCCCACCAAGGCGACCATCTCCCCCATCGACGGCGAGTTCAACGAGTTCGCCGAACGCGTCGAGAAGGCCTCCGGCTTCATCCAGATCGCGACCCGGCGATGAGCGACCGCTACGCCATCGTCCCCGCAGACCCCCCGCCCGGCGCCTCCTACCAGGTCTGGGTCGTCCGCGACCGCACCTCCAACCTCCTCGTGAAGGCCCTCCCCCCGGCCGACGAACCGCTCCGCTTCTACTCCTACGCCCAGGCCCGCGCCTGGACCCGCGCCAACTCCCCCGCCCCTCCCACCCCCTACGAGATCCGCCTGATCCCCTCCAGCAGCCCCCACTTCCTCCAACTGGACAGCTGGGGCCTCTGGGACCCGGCGAACCACACCTACCTCCGCGCCCCCGGCTCCGCCTCCCGCGTCAGGCGCTTCTACACCCGCGCCGCCGCCGAGGACTTCCGACGAGCCCTCAGCGGTCAGGCGCCCTGACCACGGAGGCCGGCGTCCAGGGCGCCCTGGCACCGCAACGATGCCTTCCGTGACGGGCGTTGCACCCCGAAGTCCCCTACCATCCCCCAATGGAACCCCTCAGATTCGCGCTCAGCCGCGCCCAGCGCCGCCGCACCGAAATACCCGCCGCGATCCTGACCGTCCTGCTCTGCGTCCTGCCCTGGCTGGCCGACTGGCGGCTCGGTACGTTCCTCTCCGCGATCTGGCTGCCTGCGCTCCTGTGCAGCGTGCCGCAGGACCTCTACGGCTCGACCGAGTTGACCCCGCACGGGATGTGCCTCCGCACCCCCTGGCGCCGCCGCGTCCTGCCCTGGTCGGAGGTCACCGACGTCACGCTGCGCGAGAGCGACGGCAAGGGCGGGCCGCGCAGGCACGTTCTGGCCCACCGCGCCGCCGGCCGTCCGATCGTCCTGCCCGGCCTGCGCGCCTACCGACGCGAGGAGGTCGAATGGCAGGACGTCCAGACCCGCTTCCACATGATCGTCGACTACCGCCGCCGGCACGGCCCCACGACCTGACCTCCGCCCTCGGCGCTCCGGTGCCAGGCCCCCTCTGCGGCGATCCGATGATCAGAAAGAGCCCGATCGGACGGTTCGCAACGCTTCCGGCTCGTGCGAGTGGCGTGACGATGCCCTGCCCGAAGCGACAGGTAGCCTACGAAGCATCAATCCTCCGCCGAGCGTGGCAAGTTTCCTCTCGTGCCGGCAATTCCTGCCCGATGAGCTGTCATGCCACCGCCCGGCACATCGACTCCGAGAGGAGATGGAAATGGCTGCGAAAAACGGTGAGGTGGCCCCCATGCACGGGCGGCTGACGAACCCTCGCTCTCGCGCCGACATCCACTTCAACGGCGGCTGGCCGTCCAACGGACTGGAAGCCGGCAAGTTCTTCCCGGCGACGCAGGTGGGGCTGTCGGACCCGGACGTGCCGACGGACGTCGTGAGCGGTCCCAAGCCGGTGCCGCCGGACGGGAAGATCGCCAGCGGCGGAAGCGAGCCGGCCGGTGCGGTGCTCGACGAGGTGCGCGACTGGCAGAAGGTCGACCTCCGCGCGGGCGTCGAGATGCCCTTCCAGTGGGGCTTCTCGGCCAAGCACCGGACGCGTCGCTACAACTACTTCGTGACCAAGGAGGATTGGGACCCGACCGCCCCGCTGACCCGCGCCCAGTTCGAGCGTGAGCCCTTCGCGACCTACAAGCCGTACGGCGACATGCCGTACGACAAGATGCCGGAGGCCCACAGCGACCCGCACCTCGACAAGCCGCACCCGGTCAAGCTGCCGAACCGCTCCGGCTACCACGTGATCCTCGGCGTGTGGGAGGTGGCCGACACGGGGCACGCCTTCTACCAGGTCATCGACGTGAACTTCACCCAGTAGCGCCGGGGAGGAGGCTGCCCGCCCGAGGGCGGGCAGCCTCCTCAGGACTTTCTCCGCGAAGCGTGCAACCTTTTCCGCCTCCCGATGCATCGATCAAACGAGTGTTCTGTTTGATCGAACTGCAGACCGGGAGAAAGGGAATCCGTGCGGACTGCTCGCGGTGCGGTCGTCCTGTTGGCCGTGGGGGTCGTCGCGTCCCTCACGCTCACCACGGGGGACTCCTTCTCCGAGGGCAGACCGAACGCCGCCGCCCCCGATCCCACCGCCCCGGAAGCGGAACCGGAGCCGGAACCCGCCGGCACCGCCGCTCCCACCCCCACCCCGACGCCGACCTGGGACGGCAAGGTCCACGTCATCGGAGACGGCTCCACCTCCTACACCGGCCCGCAGCCCAAGCAGCCCAAGCCCGAGAAGCTCAAACCGGGCGAGAAGCCCCCGCAGTTCGTCGTCTTCTCCTGGGACGGCGGCCTGGAGGGCGACGACCACCTGTTCTCCCGCTTCCGCAAGCTGGGTGCGGAGAACAACGCGCAGATGACGTACTTCCTGAGCGGCATCTACGTCCTCCCCAAGTCCAAGCGCACCCTCTACCACCCGCCCCAGCACGACCCTGGCGCCGCCTCGATCGACTACGCCACCGACGCCCACATCAAGGACACCCTGGAACAGCTGCGCCTGGCCTGGCTGGACGGCAACGAGATCGGCACCCACTTCAACGGGCACTTCTGCGGGAAGAAGGGCGGTCTCGACTGGAGCGCCGAGGAGTGGAAGAGCGAGCTGGACCAGGCCGTCTCCTTCGTCACCAACTGGAAGACCAACACCGGTGACAAGGACCTTCCGCCGCTCCCCTTCGACTACACCAAGGAACTGGTCGGCGGCCGCGCCCCCTGCCTGGAGGGGCAGAAGAACCTCCTCCCGGCCGAGAAGGCGGCGGGCTTCCGCTACGACGCCAGCTCCCCCGGCGAGTTCCAGGTCTGGCCGAGCAAGAAGGACGGCATCTGGAACTTTCCGCTCCAGATGCTGCCCTTCCCGGCGAAGGGCTCCCAGGGACTCTCGATGGACTTCAACTTCCTCGCCGGCCAGTCCGGGAACACCTCCAAGGGCGATCCGAAGAAGTTCTCCGAGTGGGAGAAGGAGACCAAGGAGAGCTACCTCGCCGGCTTCGAACGGGTCTACAACGGCAGCCGTGCCCCGCTGTTCATCGGGAACCACTTCGAGGACTGGAACGGCGGCATCTACATGCAGGCCGTCGAGGACGTGGTGAAGGACGTCTGCCACCGGGACGGCGTCCGCTGCGTCACCTTCCGCCAGGTCGCCGACTGGCTGGACGCCCAGGACCCGAAGGTCCTCGACAAGCTGCGCCAGCTCGACCCCGGCCAACCGGCCGACTGGTCCCGCCTCGTGAAGTGACGGCGGGACGGCCCGGCGGCGCGCTCCCCCTCAACCGGTGCGCCGCGCCAGGGCAAGGACGCTGAGCCCGAACATCAGCACCCCCAGCGGGAGGTGGACCGCCGGGACGTGCGCGATGCCGAGCACCACCTGCACCGAGGCCAGCACCAGGAACCCGGATGCCTGCCACACCGGCCGCAGCGGGCCGCCGCCCGGCTTCCACGCCAGCACCGCCGCCAGCACGTGGAGCATCGACGCCCCGTACATCACGCGCGCTCCGGCGCTGTGCAGCGTCTCGCCGTAGGACGAGGTCAGCAGCAGTCCGGCGGAGACCGCCTGGAGGAAGACCGTCAGGGTCTGCAGGGCGATCGCCATCCGCAGGAGCGGGAAGCTGCGCTGTGCCGTCGTCGCCTGGGTGGCCATGTCACGGTCCTCTTTTCCGCCCGCGGGCAGTGGATCGATAGGGTCTCACCAAGCCGACGACGCAGGCCCGCAAAAGGTCAGGCGCGAGGTCAGGGGAAAGGCGGTCAGCGGAAAGGCGGTCAGGGCATGGCGGCGGCTGGGGCGGAGGTCGACGGCGCGGTCGGCGAACGGCGTCAACTGATCAATGTGGCCTACCGGTTGCTCGGCTCGCTGACCGAGGCCGAGGACGCCGTCCAGGAGGCCTACGCGCGCTGGTACGCCCTGCCGCCGAGCAGGCGGCGGGCGGTCCTGTCTCCCGGCGCCTGGCTGACCACCGTCACCGGCCGCGTCTGCCTGGACCTGCTCGGCTCGGCCCGGGCCCGGCGGGAGCGCTACGTCGGCGCCTGGCTGCCCGAGCCGCTGCCCGACGGATCCGGTGCGGAGGACCTCGCCGACCAGGTGGTCCTGGACGAGTCGGTGGCGATGGCCTTCCTGGTCGTCCTGGAGTCGATGACGCCCGCCGAGCGGGTGGCCTTCGTCCTGCACGACGTCTTCCACTACCCCTTCGCCGAGATCGCCACCGTCCTCGGCCGCACCCCGGCGGCCTGCAAGCAACTGGCCTTCTCCGCCCGGCGCCGGGCGGGCGCGGCACCCGCCCCGGTACCGGCGACGGCGCAGGCCGAGACCGTCCGGCGGGTCAGGGAGGCCTGGCAGGGCAAGGACATCGCCGGCCTGGTCGCCGTCCTCGACCCGGCCGCCGTGATGACCGCCGACGGCGGCGGCCGGGTCGGCGCCGCCCTGCGTCCGGTCGAGGGCGGCGCCCGCATCGCCGAGTACATGCTCGCCATCGCCGACCGGGCCCCGGGCCTCGAACTCCTGGAGCGCTCGGTCAACGGCACCCCGGGGCTGGTCGCCCGGCGCGACGGCGTCGTCCTGACGGTGGCCTCCTTCGACGTCGCCGACGACGGCCGGGTCACCCGGATCTGGGTGGTCCGCAACCCGGAGAAGCTCCGGCCCTGGGCGCCGGAGGGCTGATCGCTACCGGACCGCCTCCTTCATGTACGAGGTCCAGATCCGGCCCGGCAGTTCGGAGTCCGGGGCGTCCGGCGCGGCGCCGCCGAGGCCCTCCAGGGAGAGCAGCTTCATGTCCTTGAGGTCCGCCCGGAAGACGGTGACCGCCGTCGACAGCTGCCCGTTGTAGCCGACGGTCCAGCCGGCCGTACGGTCAGGGGTGGTGCCGGGCTTGGCCGCCAGGCCGGGGCCGGCCTCCGCCAGTCCCTGGGCGCTGCCGCCCCGCACCGCCCCCTTGAGCGCCGTGTCCACGTCCGCCGCCACCGACGGGGGCAGCGCCTGGGCGGCGGTCGGCAGCCGCAGGTCGAGCTGGGTGCCGTTGCGGGTGATCCTGAGCACCGAGTACGGGTCGGTGTGGCGGCCGCCGGCCGCGAAGGCGGCGTAGGCGTCGGCGGCCCGGATCGCGCTCGGCCTGGAGTTGCCGACCCCGAAGGCGGGCACCAACTCGCCCATGCTGTCCGGCAGCAGGCCCAGGGCGGCCGCCGTCTGCTGCACCCGGTCCAGGCCGACGTCCATGGCGAGCTGCATCATCGGGCCGTTGACGGACTGCTCCACGGCGCTGCGCAGGGTCACCGGACCCCAGTTGCGCCTGCCGTCGTTGGCGGTCTTCACGGTCTTCCCGTCCCGCCCCCAGTACGGGCCCTCCGGGGTCATCACGTTCACCCCGTTGTTGCCGTCGTAGGTCGTGCCGGGCGTCACCTGGGTCCGGGGACCGCCCCGCTGGCGCTGCACGCCCTGGCTGAGCCCGGCGGCGTACACCAGCGGGGTGAAGGCCGAACCCATCGGCACCGTGGAGGCGTTGGCGTTGTCGAAGCCCTGTTTCAGGTAGTCCGGTCCGCCGTACAGCGCGACGATCCGCCCGTCGAGGGCCACCGACGCGGCGCCGACCTTCAGCAGCTTGTCGGCCTCCCGGCTGCCGGGGTCGATGCCCTTGGTGGCCTCCTGCACGGCCGCGGCCAGGGCGTTGACCTTCGGCTTCTCGAAGGTCGTGAAGATCTGGTGGCCGCCCAGGTCGAACTGGGCGGGCGTGATGTCGCTGTGGCTCTCCACGTAGCTCCGGGCCATGTCCACCAGGTAGCCGACCTGCCCGCTCAGCCCGGCCGCCTTCGGCTGCGGCCTGGGCTCCGGGAACACCGTGTACCGGGCGCGCTCGGCGGCGGACAGCTTGCCGACCTCCACCATCCGGTCCAGGATCCAGGACCACCGCTCCTCGGCCCGCTCGTGGTTGGCCTGGCTCAGCGCCGGATCGTACTGCCCGGCACCCTTCAACAGGGCGGCCAGCAAGGCGCCCTCGCTCGGGTTCAGCTGCGAGACGTCCTTGCCGTAGTACGCCGCCGCAGCGCGCTCGATGCCGTAGCTGCCGCGCCCGAACCAGCTGGTGTTGAGGTAGCCGGCCAGGATGTCCCGCTTGCTCATCCGCTGGTCCAGCTTGATCGCGATGACCATCTCGCTGAGCTTGCGGGAGACGTCCTGGCGCTGGTTCAGGTAGATGTTCTTCACGTACTGCTGGGTGATGGTCGAGCCGCCCTGGGTGTCGCCGCCCGAGAGCATCTCGTAGACCGCGCGGCTGATGCCCTTGAGGGAGATCCCCGGGTCCGAGTAGAAGGTCTCGTTCTCGGCGGACAGCACGGCCCACTGCACCGACTCCGGCACCTGGTCCAGCGGCACCTCCTGCCGGTTGGTGTCGCCGATCCGGGCCATCTCGGTGCCGTCCGCCCAGTAGTAGACGTTGTTCTGCTGGGTGGCGAAGGCGTTCAGGTCGTCCGGGACCTCGGTGGTCGCGTAGAACCAGGCCGCCAGCCCCGTCAGCGCCAGCACCGGGATCCCCACCACCACGAGCAGCTGCCGCCAGGACGGGAGCCAGCGGCGGACCCCGCGCCGCCCGCCGCGCGGGTAGTCGATCCACCCCGGCCCGCGCCACCGGCGGCGCCCGGCCTTCCGCTCCTCGACATCCCCGTCCTGGTGTTCACTCACAGGCCGCTCTCCGCTTCGCTCGTGGGACGGACTCCTCCACTGAGTAAGACGCCGACAGGCGGGTCGGTCGGACGGCCCAAACCGGTGTGATCATGCTCATAGCGGAATGCGGAACCCCCGCAGAACCCCTTCGGAACCCGTACGGGCCCCATACGGAACCCCTGCTGAGCCCGTATCCCGCGACCTACCGCGACAATGGCGCCATGAGGTTGATCCACACGCTGCTCGGCGTGCTGCTGCTCCTGCTCGTCGTGGGCAGCATCCTGCGCACCCTGGTCGTCCCCCGCGGTCTCTACTCGGCCCTGGTGCACCGGCTCTGGGGGGTGCTGCGCACGGTGCTGCGGCTGTGGGCCACGCCGTTCGGCAGTTACCGGGCCCAGGACCGCGCGCTGACCTGGCTGGCCCCGCTGGTGCTGCTCGGCATGCTCGGGGTGTGGCTCAGCGGGATGCTGGTCGCCTACACCCTGCTGCTGCACGGCGCCTCCGGGCTCAGCTGGGCGGTGTCCATCCGGGAGGCCGGGTCCAGCCTCTTCACCCTCGGCTACGCCAGCGGCGAGCGGCTGCAGCTGTCCGCGATCGACTTCATGGCCGCCGCCAGCGGCCCGCTGGTGATCGCCCTGCAGATCGCCTACCTGCCCACCCTGTACGCCGCCTACCAGCGGCGCGAGACCGAGGTGACCCTCCTCCAGTCCCGGGCCGGCGAGCCGGCCTGGGGCCCGGAACTGCTCGCCCGTCAGTCCCTGGTCGACACGGAGACCGCGCTTCCCCAGCTCTACCGCGACTGGGAGCGCCTCGCCGCCGACATCGGCGAGAGCCACTCCAACTACCCGGTGCTGCTGTCCTTCCGCTCCCCGCAGCCCAACCGCAGCTGGGTGGTCGGCCTGATCGCGGTGATGGACGCCGCCGCCCTGCACCTCGCCCTCTGCCCGCGCTCGGCCCCGCCGGAAGCCCGGCTGGTGATCCGGGCCGGCTTCACCGCCATGCGCGACATCGGCCGCTCACTGCGCGTCGACTTCGACGCCGACCCGGACCCGGGCACCCCGATCCGCCTCACCTACGCCGAGTACCTGGGCGCCGTCGCCATGATCACCGCCGCCGGCTTCCCCCGCGAACGCCCGGTCGAGGACGCCTGGCAGCACTTCCACGGCTGGCGCGTCAACTACGAGGCGCTGGCCTACGAGCTCGCCCGCCGCAGCGACGCCGTGCCCGCGCTGTGGACCGGCCCGCGCGACTTCCACGCCCCTGTCATCCCGCCGGCCCGGCCCACCGACCGCCGGCCGGACAGCACCCGGCCGACGCTCCCGCCGGGCTGAAAGGCTCAGGGCCGGGCGGGCAGCGGCGGGAGCGGCCAGTCGGCGGGCGGGGTGAAGTCGCGGTGGGTGCCGTCGAAGGGGAACGCCCCCGCCTCGACCAGCCCTGCCACCGCCTCGCCGCCCGCCCGGATCGCACGGGCCTGCGCCGCGCTCCAGAACGCCGGGTGCCCGGTCCTGGCGGCGAAGGACTCCTCGTCCTTCCAGCGCCACCGGCGCTCGGCGTCCACCTCCAGGTCCAGTTCCAGGTCGTGGACGTCGACGTCCCCGCCCCGGTACTCGCGGCGCTCCAGGTTCACGTACCAGTGCGAGAACCCGCTGCCGGGCCGGAAGATCCACCAGACCGCGTACGGCTCGCCGACCGGCTGGTGGATCAGCGCGCTGACCGCGTCCCACTCCCCGGCCACCAGCGGATAGCCCCCGGCCGGGTGGCTCTCCGGCGGGATGTCCCGGATGTGCCGCCCGCCGGGCAGCTCGGCCTTCCACAGCGGCGAACCGGCCGCCAGCCACAGCAGCAGCCCGTCCGGACCGCACTCGACCACCCGCATCGGCAGGCAGCTGGTCAGCTGCCCGCCGAAGTGGAAGTTCCAGCGCAGCAGCTGCCCCGGGAGGTACCCCAGGGGCGTCGCGGGCGACTTCACAGGTCCACCGGTCCGCCCTCGGCCAACGAGCGCTCGGCCCCGGCCAGGACCTCCACCACCCGCAGCCCGAAGTCCGCCGCGCAGGGGTGCGGCTCGCCCGAGACGGCCGAGGCCAGCAGGGCGTCCACCGCGCGGTGCAGGGCGGCGGTCGGGGCCTCGCCGCGCTCGGGCAGCTGCGCCACCCCGTGCTCGCCGCGCAGCTCCATCGCGACCCCACCGCCCGCCCGCGGCGCGGTCAGGCTCAGCGCCACCGTGCTGGACGCGCCGCCGACGTGCCGGACCACCAGGTGCACGGTGTCCAGCGGCCCGGCCACCGCGGTCACCTGCGTCGCGTCGCCGAGCACCGGCAGCAGCACGGACAGCGCGTGCGGGCCGACGTCCCACAGCGCGCCCTTCTCCCGGCGCCACGGCGAGACCGCGTACGGGCTGGTGCTTCCCGGCGCGAACACCGAGCCGAGCCAGTCGGAGCGGCCGGTGAACCAGCCGCCGAGCTCCGCCTGCCGCTCGATCCACGGGATCTGCTCGCCGCCGAAGCGGACGGTGAAGAACACCACCGAGGCCACCGCGTGCTCGCGCACCGCCTCCGCCACCGCCCGGGCGTCCGGAACGGTGAACGCGACCGGCTTGTCCAGCAGCAGGTGGCAGCCCGCCGCGGCGGCGCGGACGGCGAGCCCCGCCTGGACGGACGGCGGCAGCGCGACGGAGACCGCGTCCACCTCGGCCAGCAGCCGGTCGAGGTCGCCGTACCCGGGCACACCGTGTGCCGCGCCCAGCGCCTCGGCCGCCTCGGGACGGCGGCCCCAGACGCCGGTGAACTCCAGCCCGGGGTGCTCCGCCAGCACGGGTGCGTGCACCCGCTCGGCCCAGGTGCCGGTGCCCAGCAGTCCGATCCGCACGATGTCTCCGCTCCTTGTGTCGCCCTGCGCGCTTCTGTGGTTCAGCCCCGCACGCGGACCAGCGTGAACCCGTCGTAGCCCTTGCTGCCCACCGTCTGGACGGACGTCCCGGTGACCCTCGGCTCCGCGGCGATCAGCTCGTGCAGGGTGCGGGTGGCGACGACCGCCGGGTCGGTGCTGGCGGCGTCGGCGATCGCGCCGCCGCGCACCACGTTGTCGACGATGATCAGCGAGCCCGGCCCGGTCAGCTGGAGCGCCCGGCGGAAGTACTCGGGGTTGCTCGGCTTGTCGGCATCGATGAACACCAGGTCGAAGGGCTCCTCGCCCTGCTCGACCAGCGCCGCCAGCGAGTCGGCGGCCCGGCCGACCCGCACGTCGGCGACCTCCCCCAGCCCGGCGCGGGCCAGGTTGCCGCGTGCCACCTCGGCGTGCCGGGGGTCGAGCTCCAGCGAGATCAGCGTGCCGTCCGCGGGCAGCGCCCGGGCCAGCCAGATCGCGCTGTAGCCGCCGAGCGTGCCGACCTCCAGGATCCGGCGCGCCCCCTGGGTCAGCGCCAGCAGGTGCAGCAGCTTGCCCTGGTTGGGCGCCACCGCGATCCGCGGGAGCCCGGCGGCGTCGGCGGCGGCCGTGGCGGCCTCCAGCGCCGGGTCGTGCCCGACCAGCTGCTCGGAGAAGTACGCGTCCACGGCGTCCCACGTCGTCTGCTGCGTCATCGGGCCCTCCAGTGGTGCAAGATCGACAGGTTCCAGCCGATGCTACTCCGGGGGCCCGACGAGGCCGGGACAGCTATCCGTGGCCCCTGGTCACTCCGCCACGGGGGCCTTGAGCGCCTCGGCGGCCTTCGCCGCCTCCTCGGCCTCGATCTTCGCGTGGGTCTTGGCCGCCCGGCGCTTCATCAGCCAGGCCGAGGTGGCGCCCACCACGACGGCGGCCGCCAGGCCCGCCCAGGAGAACCGGGACAGCCACGGCTCGATGGCCTTGCCCACCTTGAAGACCAGCAGCGTCGTACCGCCGGCCCAGATCACGCCGCCCAGCACGTTGGCGATCAGGAACTTCCAGTACGGCATCTTCAGCGCGCCCGCCAGCGGACCGGCGAAGATGCGCAGCAGCGCGATGAACCGGCCGAAGAAGACCGCCCACATGCCCCACTTCTGGAACGAGCGCTCGGCGGTGGCCAGGTGCGAGGGACCGAAGTGCTTGGGGAACTTCCGCCCCAGCTTCTCGAAGAGCGGCTTGCCCCCCTTGCGACCGATCGAGTAGCCGATCGAGTCGCCGATGATCGCGCCCGCGATCGCGCAGGCCGCGATCCCCCACGGACTCACCACGCCCTTGACGGCCATCAGGGACGCCGTGACCAGGGCGATCTCACCGGGCAGCGGGATGCCCAGCGATTCGATCCCGATGATCAGGCCGATCAGCGCGTACACCGCAGTCGGTGGGACGCTCTCGATCCAGGCGTCGATGTGCAAGGCCAGCACCTCCGTGGCAGGTCGGGACGGCCCCGGCTCCCCGTGGAGCCGGGCACCCGTCCCGGTGGTTGTCCGATGGCGGCACCAGGCCGCTCCCCCCGGGGCGCAGCCTAACGTGCCGAACGGCCCGTCCCCCTGGCCGATCGCCCGTGGTTACGACGTGCACCCCCGCGCCAATAGTTCCAGCCTGACCAGCATTCCTTCAAGATTGGGCAAAAGACCTTGCGGCCGCGGCCGCCCTCGCCCGCTATGCCCCTGAGGGTCGCTCGGCGAAGCTCAGGACGGTGACGGAGGGGCGGCGCGCGGCCAATGGCGGGAGGGTCGTGGCGAAGGGCAGCAGGGCGCCGAGGAGCCCGCGGCCGCCGGTCGGCCGGACGTCGCGCACCGACACCACCGCCGGGTCGGCGGTGCGCAGCTTGTCCCGCTCGTCCGCGTCCATCGCCCACGGCATCGGCTGGGCCCGGTACCCGTGGGCCCGCACCTTCCCCTTCAGGGTGAGTCGGCCGAACCAGCGCGGCACGGCGTCCAGCACGAGCGAGCCGCCCGGGAACCGCTCCGCGCAGCCCGCGATCAGGGATCGCACCCGGGCCGGCGGGAGGTACATCAACAGGCCCTGGGCGCAGACCAGCACCTCGCGGTCGCGGTCCACCTCCTCGGCCCAGCCCAGTTCGGTGGCGTCGGCCGCCAGGTAGCGCTGGCGCGGGCCGGGCGGCAGCAGGTCCTCGCGCAGCGCCACCGACTCGGGCAGGTCGACGCTCAGCCAGCGGGCCCGCCCGTTGTCGACCCGCCAGTACTGGGTCTCCAGGCCGTCCCCCAGGCAGACCACGGTGCCGCGCGGCTCCCGGGCCAGGAAGTCCGCCACCTCGCGGTCGAAGCACGCCACGCGCAGCGCCTGGAGCTGGGCGCGCGCTCCGCTGGTGCCGAACCGCTCCGCGAAGGGGTAGTCGATCCGGTCGACCAGCTCGACGGCCTTGGGGTCGTGGAGCACGGCGTCCGGCCGGCGGGCCTCCAGCGCCCGGTGCCACAGCGTCCACAGGGCCGTCTCCGGCACCAGCTCCAACTCCGGCCGTTCCCCGCCGCCGCTCATACCGACTCCTCCGTGGACAACCCCGGCCCGAACCCGCCGATTCTGACACCCGGCCGACGCCCTCCTTCCTTCCGACGCGCCGGACAGTCCCCAGCGGCAAGGGTCCGCTCCCGGCTACGGCCCGGCCGTGCCGGCAGGGCTTCCGGAGGGGTCGTCGGACGCGTCCGCGGACCGGGAGGTCACGGCCCACGCCGCCTCGATCATCCGGCAGATCTCGTCCAGCGCGGCGTCCGGATCGGGCGCCTCGCGGGCCAGCGAGTAGGCGTCGATCACGAACCTCGCGATCGTCCGGCTCGCCGTCGTGCTCCGCGAGAGTTCGGGGTCGGCGGCGATGGTCGCCGCCAGCGACTCCGCGTGGCGCAGCCTCATCGACTCCTCGTACTCCCGCAGGGCGGGCGATTCGTCGATCATGCGCCAGATCGGGGCGACGCCGTCCGCCGTGCAGTGCCGGACGAGGGCCCGGATCTCGCGACGCAGCGCGGGGATCAGCGGTTCGTGCGGCGCCCGGCCGGTGACCGCCCGGGTGAGGCGCTGCTCGAAGTCGTCGTCCCGCTCGAACACCAGGGCCTCCTTGGAGGCGAAGTGGGAAAAGAGCGTGGTGACGGCGACGTCGGCCTCGGCGGCCACGTCCCGGATTCCCACCGCCTCGTAGCCGCGCTCCAGGAAGAGCCGCAGGGCGGTGTCGGCGATCTTCTGGCGGGTCGCGGCTTTCTTGCGCTCACGGCGGCCGGGCGGCTCGGTCATGTCGTTACCCTAGCAGGTGCAAAACAACAACAGTTCCAAAAACCTAACCGTTAGTGTTACGGTCCGCTGCATGAAGAAAGTGAGCTTCGCCGAGTTCGGCGGTCCGGACGTCCTGCGCCTCGTCGACGCCGAGGAGCCCCACGCGGGCCCCGGCCGGATACGCATCGCCGTACGGGCGGCGGGCGTGAACCCCGTCGACTGGAGGATCCGTGAAGGCCAGAAGCTGGGTGCCCATCCGACCGTCCTGCCCTCCGGGGTCGGGCTGGACGCCGCAGGGGTGGTGGACGAGGTCGGCGAGGGAGTCGAAGGGGTCGAGGTCGGCGACCGCGTCTTCGGCGAAGGCGCCGGCACCTATGCCCAGTTCGCCGTGCTGTCGGCCTGGGCCCGCATGCCCGAGGGCCTGACCTTCGAAGAGGCCGCCGGATACCCCTCCGTGGTGGAGACCGCGCTGCGCATCCTCCGCGAGGTCGGCGTGCAGCCCGGGCAGACGCTGCTGGTCAGCGGCGCGTCGGGCGGGGTCGGCTCGGCCGTGCTGCAGATAGCCCGCGACCGCGGCATCACGGTGATCGGCACGGCCGGGGCCGCCAACCAGGACTACCTGCGCAGCCTGGGTGCCGTGCCCACGACGTACGGCGAGGGCTGGGTCGACCGGGTGCGGCAGCTCGGCCGGGTCGACGCCGCCCTCGACCTGGCCGGCTCCGGGGTGATCCGCGAACTCGTCGAACTGACCGGGGACCCGCGGAAGGTGATCACCATCGCCGACCTCGGCGCACCCGAACTCGGCGTCCGCTTCTCCGGCGTGGCCGGGAGCGTGCCGGCGGCGCTCGCCGTGGCCGCCGACCTCATCTCGCGGGGGAAGCTCCACATCCCGGTCGAGAAGTCCTACACCCTCGCCGAGGCCGCGGCGGCCCACGTCGACAGCCGGGCAGGCCACTCCCGCGGACGCCGGGTCATCCTTCCCTGACCTCCCCGGGTACCACCACTTCCCGTCGCACGCCGCCCCCTCGGCCGCATGCCGCCCAGGCCTTCTCCCGGGCGGCATGCGGCCATTCCCCGACCGCGCACCAGGCCCCGGGGGGTGGGGCCGAGCTGCGGCCCGTGTCCACCCGCCACTCGATCAGTTCCGACGCCGACGCCTGCCCCGGGCTGCGGTCCCCTGCACCAGAAGTCGACGACGGCCCCCAACAGCAGGCCCCTCCGCACCCCAGGGGCGGCAGCAGAGCGCCCGGCTGCGCACCGACGAGTTCGACGAGTTCGACGAGTTCGACGAGCGCTTCCCGGGCCTGCTCCGCGCCGTGCCGGACACGCATGACGCCCTTGACGGCGCGGCCCGAACCGGCACGGCCTGAACCGGCACGGTCCGAACGCGCGGTGCTCGCCGTCCGCCTCAGCCGACGCTGAAGGCGCCGTCCGGCGGGGGCGGGGAGTCGGTGGCGTCCGCGTCGGTGACCGGGGCGGTCCGGCCGACCAGGGCGGCCAGCTCGTCACCCTCGGTGAGCCGCGCCGGGAAGATGTCGCCCGCCAGCAGGCGGGTCAGCTCCGCCGTCGGAAGCGGCGCCGTCGAACCCGCCAGCAGGATGTTGCCGTACCGGCGCCCGCGCAGCACCGGCGCCTCCGCGGCCAGGAACACGTACGGGAACACCGCCCGCACCGTCGCCGCCTGGGCCTTGGCGAAGGCCAGCGGCGGGCCGTCCGCCAGGTTGGCCGCGTAGCAGCCGCCGGGCCGCAGGGCGGCCGCGGCCAGCCGCAGGAACTCCACCGAGGTGAGGTGGGCCGGGGTGCGGGAGCCGTGGAAGACGTCCGCGATCACCAGGTCCTGCGAACCGGCCGGGGCGGCGGCCAGTGCGGCCCGGGCGTCGCCGACCGCCGTGCTGATGTCCGCGCCGGGGCCCTGCCAGGGCAGGTGTTCGGCGACCAGGTCGAGCAGCGGCCCGTCCACGTCCACCACCCGCTGGCGCGAGCCGGGGCGGGTCGCGGCCAGGTAGCGCGGCATGGTGAGGGCGCCGCCGCCCAGGTGCAGCACGTCCAGCGGACGGCCGGCGGGGGCGAGGGCGTCGGCGAGGTGGCCGATCCGCCGGGTGTACTCGAATTCGAGGTGGGTCGGGTCGGCCAGGTCGACGTAGGACTGCGGGGTGCCGTCGAGGGTGAGCAGCCAGCCGCCGTCGCGGTCGATGTCCGGCATCAGCTTGGCGAAGCCGAGGTCGGTGGTCCGGCCGACCGGCAGCGGCTCGTCCGCCGCCGGCCCCTCCGGCAGCGGCTCTCCCGTCGACGGCTGGTCGGTCACGCGTTCTCCTCCACCGGACGGACGTCCAGGTAGGCGGCGAGCCAGTGGTCCAGCTCGGCGAACACCTTGGTGCGGGCCGCCTCGCCGGAGAGCACCAGGTCGTGCATGCCGCCCTCGATCCGGACCACCGTGACGTGCCGGCCCAGCCTCGGGCCCTGCGCGGCGATGTCGTCGGCCCGCAGCACGGCGTCGGCGTGGTGCAGGGCGTTGTGCCAGGTGGTGGTGGAGATCGACCTGGTCGAGGCCATCAGCAGCACCGGCACGTCGATGCCCAGCCCGTGCCGCAGCTGCCGGTGCCCCTGGTGGATGGCGGCCAGCCAGCCCGCGTAGAGCGGGAAGCCCTCGGCGGGCTTGAGCCGGAGGTCGAAGTCCCACTCGCCCTTGTGGTCCCGGTGCAGGCTGTGGGTGTAGTGCGGGTTGAGCGAGGAGGGCAGGATCCGGGTCGGCTTCAGCCGCCCGATCGCCGTCACCACCGGGCCGCCGGCGGTCCGCACGGCCGCGCCGGCGGGCATCGACAGGAACGGGCTGTTCAGGAACAGCCCGTCCACCACGCCCCGCCCGGCCCGGCGACCGGCCCACAGTGCGCCGACCAGACCGCCGGTGGAGTGCCCGTTCAGCAGCAGCTGCCGGTGGCCGTCGACCTCGCGGATGATCCGGACCGCCTCGTCGATCTCCTCGTCGTACTCGGCGAGGTCCCGGACGAAGTTCGGCGACTGGTGCGGTCGCAGCGAACGACCGTACTTGCGCAGGTCCAGGGCGTAGAAGGAGAAACCGAGCGCGGCGTAGTGGTCGGCCAGGTTGGTCTGGAAGAAGTAGTCGTTGTACCCGTGGATGTACAGCACGGCCCGCTCGGCGCCCGGCACCAGCCTCCGCACGAGGGTCGCGCAGACCGCCCCCTCCCCGTCCGGACGCAGCTCCAGCTCCGCCGCCTCGTAGGGGGCACCCAGGACGTCTTCCCGAAACTCCATCTGCCGCCGCACCCGTTCCTCTGCTCCGCCCGCCGCCACGGCGGGTGATCACCCGTTCCGCACCCGACCATACCGGCCGGTAGCTCCGCGCTGCGCGGCACCGTCCCCGGAGGGCCGCCTACGCCGCCTGTCGTGCCCCTGACCAGGGTAGCCGCGCGCGCCTCCCGGCCGCTTCCCGTGCGCCTGCTGTGCGCCGGTGGTCGTGTGGAACGCTGCCCGGACGGACACGGCGAGTTGGGAGAACAGATGGATCCGTCGCTCTACCGGTCGGCTGCCGAGGCGATCGCGGCCCCGCCGGAGACCTTGGCGTACGTGGCCGGGTTCGACCGGTCGGGGCAACGGCCGGACGCCCTGCTCACCGTCGACACCGACCCGGAGTCGGCGAGCTACGGGAAGGTGCTCAGTTTCGCCGAACTGCCGACCCCCGGCGACGAGTTGCACCACTTCGGGTGGAACGCCTGCTCCAGCGCGCTGGCCCATGCCTGCCACGAGAACCCGGAGCGGCGGTACCTGCTGCTGCCCGGGCTGCGGTCGTCGCGGCTGCACGTGATGGACACCCGCCCGGACCCGGTCCGGCCCCGGCTGGTGAAGACGGTGGAGGCCGATGAGCTTGCGGCGAAGGCGGGTTACTCGCGCCCGCACACCCTGCACTGCGGCCCGGACGGCGTCTTCCTGTCCTGCCTCGGGGCGGGGGACGGCGGCGACGGGCCCGGCGGGGTGGCACTGCTCGACCACACCACCTTCGACGTGCTGCGCCCCTGGGAGACCGAGCGCGGGCCGCAGCACTTCGCCTACGACGTCTGGTGGCACCTCGGGACCAACGTCGGGGTGACCAGCGAGTGGGGCTCGCCGTGGATGGTCGAGGACGGCGTGCTGCCCGAGCAGCTGCTCGGCCGCAAGTACGGGCCCGCACTGCACTTCTGGGAGCTGGGCACCGGGCGGCACCTCCAGCGGGTCGACCTCGGAGACCAGTACCAGATGGTGCTGGAGCTGCGCCCGGCACACGATCCGCAGGCGGAGTGGGGGTTCGCCGGCGTGGTGGTGAACGTCGAGGACCTCTCCTCCTCGGTGTGGCTCTGGTACCGGGAGGGCCCCGCGTTCACCGCGCGCAAGGTGATCGAGATCCCGGCCGAGCCCGCCTCGGCCGAGGAACTGCCGCCGGCGTTGCGGCCGTTCGGGGCGGTGCCGCCACTGGTGACGGACATCAACCTCTCGGTGGACGACCGCTGGCTGTACGTGTCGGCCTGGGGCACCGGCGAGCTGTTCCAGTACGACGTCTCGGACCCGTTCCACCCCCGGCTCGCCTCCTCGGTTCGCCTGGGCGGAGTCGCCGCCCGGACGCCGCACCCGGCCGAGCCGGGGCGGCCGCTGAACGGGGCGCCGCAGATGGTGGAGATCAGCCGCGACGGGAAGCGGCTCTACCTCACCAACTCCCTCTACGGCGCCTGGGACGACCAGTTCTACCCGGACGGCATCGACCCCTGGCTGGTCAAGCTGGACGCCGACCCGGTCGCCGGCGGGCTCAGCATCGACGAGCGCTTCTTCCCGCACGGCGCCGAGTTCCGGGGGCTGCGCGTCCACCAGACCCACCTGGCGGGCGGGGACGCCTCCTCGGACTCCTACTGCTACCGGTAGGAGGAGGCCGGGAGGCTATCGGGAGAGCACCTGGTCGTACCGGACCCGCGCCAACGGCAGGCCCGCCGCCAGCAGTTCGGTCCGCACCGAGGCGACCATCCCGGCCGGCCCGCTGACGCAGGCCAGGTGCTCGCGCCAGTCCCCGGCGGCGGCCACGGTGTCCGCGAGGCGGCCGGACGTCACCGGGGTGAGCGCCAACCAGGGTTTGTGCAGGCCGAGTTCGGTGAGCGCCTGCCAGTCGTAGAGATCGGTCCGGTCGCGGGCGCCGACGAAGAGGTGGACACGGCGGCCCGGCGGGCGGTGGAGTGCCTGCTGTTCGACGATCGCCTTCATCGGGGCGAGCCCGGTGCCGCCCGCGACCAGCAGCAGGTCGCGAGCCGGGTCGCGGTCGTACCCGTCGCCGTCGCCGTACCCGTCGCCGTCGCCGTACCCGTCGCCGTCGCCGTACCCGTCGCCGTCGGGCAGCAGGCCGCCGCGCGGCGGACCGAGGCGCAGCCGGTCGCCGACGGCGGTGTGCCCGACCAGCGCCGCGCTGACGCCGCCGGGGCCGACGCGGCGGACGTGGAACTCCAGCTCGTTGTCGCCGCGCGGGGCGCA
Source organism: Kitasatospora sp. NPDC059648 (assembly GCF_042734825.1). Lineage (NCBI taxonomy): Bacteria > Bacillati > Actinomycetota > Actinomycetes > Kitasatosporales > Streptomycetaceae > Kitasatospora > Kitasatospora sp. NPDC059648. The sequence continues at coordinate 34,121 of NZ_JBHWDU010000015.1, forward strand.
GCCCATCGAGTACTGCCGCCAGGTGTGCGGCAGCACGGGGTGTTCGACGGTGCCGTACTGGCCGGCCCGGTAGGGGTACGGCTCGCCGGTGCGCACCCGCAGGACGGCGAGGTCGGGGCGGCGGCGCTCGTGGCCGGTCACCACGGCGTGCCAGTACGGGGGTTCGGTGACCGCGGACTCGGCGCCGGCGACCATCGCGCCGACGGCGAACCGCAGCATCCGCAGCCAGGCGGCTTCGAGGCCTTCGGTCCAGTGCTCGCCGGCCCGGTGGCGGATCGCGGCGCACAGCGCTTCCTCGAAGGCCTCGTAGTGGACCGGCCGGACGCCCAGTTTCCGGTGGTCACGGCCGAGTCGGCGGAGCATCCGGGCCAGTTCGGCGGGCCGGTGGAGGTGGTCGACCAGGTGCTGGAGGACGCGTTCCAGGTGGGACTGCTGGAACTCCATCGAGGCGGGGAAGAGGGCGCGCAGGTAGGGGCGGCGGCGGAACATGACCGCGTAGAGGTGGTCGATCAGCTCCGGGAGCGGGGCGACCAGGTCGAGGTCGCGCCGGACCAGGTGCTGGTCCCCGGCGCCGTCGTAGTCGTCGTGGCCGCCGGAACCGGGCCCGGCGGAGCCGGGCGCGGCGCCGGAGGAGGCCTCCGACGGCGAGGCGGGGGTGAGGAGTTGGCGCCGCAGTCGCATCGCGTGGTGGCGGGCGATCAGGCGGTCGTACTCGGCGGTGGCGGCTGCGGCCTTGCTGCTGTTGTCCATGACCGGCCCAGTCAACTGCCGCCCGCCGCGCGGGAGAAGGGGGGGGGGGGCCCGGGCGGGCCACGGCGGCCCCCCCCCCCCCCGCGGGGGCGGGGGGCCGCCGCCGTTTCCGGTCACCCGCGGTGATCGTCCGGCGGTCGTCCGTGGCAGCGCCGGACTCGGCGAGCTGGCGGCGACGGACTCTGCCAGGCTGGGAGGGTAGCTACCTCGACCGAGGAGGCCCGCAGCCATGTCAGCGCAGAAGCCCGGGGCGTCCGGACGGCGGGCCCGCGTCGCCGCGCTCCGGGCGGCGGAGGTCCGGCACGCGCGGGCCCGGCGGTGGCTGGTGGGCGGCCTGATCGGCCTGCTCGTGCTCGTCGTGATCGGCGGGATCGCCGTGGTGATCGCCACCAACCAGGGCTCCACCGCCCCCAGCGGCGTCCCGGCGCATCCGCGGACCACCGCCGAGGGCCGTACCACTCCGCCGCCCTGGGACGCGCCCGCCGACGTCGCCGCCGCCGTCAAGGCGGCCGGCCTGCCGATGCTCGGCGCCGAGGGCACGGCCCTGCACCTCCACACCCACCTCGACGTCTACGCCGACGGACGGGCCGTGACGGTGCCCGCGCTGGTCGGCATCGACGAGAGCGCCCAGAAGATCAGCCCGCTGCACACCCACGACACCACCGGCGTCGTCCACGTCGAGTCGCCGGTGAACGCGGACTTCACCCTGGGCCAGTTCCTGACCGAATGGCAGGTCTCCGCCTCCGCCGACCACCTCGGCGGGCTGCGCACCGACGCGACCCACACCCTGACCGCGTACGTGAACGGCAAGGCGGTGAGCGGGGACCCGGCGGCGATCCCGCTCAACGCCCACGACGAGATCGCCCTGGTCTACGGCACGGCCGCCGAGAACGCCGCCGTCCCCGTGCCGAGCAGCTACAACTGGCCGGCCGGGCTCTGACCGCGGGCGGGTGCCCACCGCGCCCCGCCCCGGGGGCCGGGCGAACGCCGGACCCGCCCGCGGCCGCCCCCGGCTCAGGCCAGCTCGCGCATCCGCCGGACCGGGCTGGCCAGCAGGATCGCCGGGCTCGCCACGCTGACGATCGCGACCAGCAGCAGTGCCGTGCGCGGTCCCCAGGCCGCGGCGGCGGCGCCGGCGGCGAGGGCGCCGACCGGGATGGCGCCCCAGGAGACGAAGCGGACCGTGGCCATCACCCGGGAGAGCAGCTCCGGCGGGGTCCGGGTCTGCCGGTGGGTGCGGGTCACGATGCTGGTGACCACGACCCCGGCCGAGAAACCGGCGTTGCCGAGCGCGAAGACCAGCGTCCCCCAGCCGGATCCGGCCGCCGGGAGCAGCAGGGCGAAGACGGTGGCGACCGCCGCCGCCCACCGCAGCGCGGGGCCGCCGCCGAAGCGGGACACCAAGCGCGGCGTGGCGGCCGCGCCGAGCAGGCTGCCGAGGCCGCCGGTCGCCATCAGGGCGCCCACGGCGGCGGCCGGGGCGTCGAGGGTGCGGACCAGGAAGACCGGGGTGAGCGTCATCAGCCCGCCGCAGACGAAGTTCACGGCGGTGGCGTCGGCGACGCAGGGCCGGATCACCGGATGCCTGGCGACGAACCGCCAGCCCTCGCGGATCTGCTCGCGCATCCCGGCGCCGCCGGTCGGCCGCGCGGCGGGCCGCCCGGCCTGCGGGAGGCTGCCGAGCAGTGCCGCCGAGGCCAGGTAGCTGACCGAGTCCAGCAGCATCGAGGCCGCGCCGCCGACGAGCTGCACCAGCACGCCGCCCAGCGAGGGCCCGGCCAGGTCGGTGGCCGCGGTGCTGCCGGAGACCAGGCTGTTGCGGGCGGTCAGCTGCTCCTTGGGGACGACGGTGGGTAGGAAGGTGGAGTTGCCGACGTCGAAGAGGACGCTCGCGAAGCCGACCACCAGCGCCACCACGACGAGCTGCGGCAGGCCGAGCACCCCGAGGGCGGCCGCCAACGGGACGGAGGCGACGGCGGCCGCGCGGACCAGGTCCATCGCGACCTGGGTGCCGCGCAGCGGCAGGCGCTGGACCAGGACGCCGGCCGGCAGTCCGATCAGCAGCCAGGCGACGTACGCGGCGCCGGTGATCAGTCCGACCTCGAAGGCCGAGGCGTGCAGGGTGACCACCGCGATCAGCGGCAGCGCCACCGTGGTCACCTGGTCGCCGAGCCGGCTGACCGTCGAGGCCGTCCAGTAGCGCCAGAAAGCCGCCGCCCCGCCGCCCCCGCGCCGTTTTCCGGGCGGCACCGAGCCCGCTCTTGCCGCCGTGTCCGCTGTCCGCGTCGTCACGTCCACCCCTTCGCCACCGGTCCGTACCGAGTGAGTTCCTTTTGGGAACTCACTATAATGGGTGATCATGCGGCACACGGAAGCGGCTGACCCCGACTGCGCGATCTCCCAGGCCCTGGCGGTGGTCGGGGACACCTGGACGCTGCTCCTGATCAGGGACGTCGCCGGTGGCACCCACCAGTTCGACGCCCTGCAGAACGGGCTCGGCATCAGCCGCAAGGTGCTCACCGAACGCCTCAGGGCGCTGGTCGCCGACGGCGTACTGGAGAAGCGGCTCTACCACCCCCACCCGCCGCGCTACGAGTACCACCTGACGGGCCGGGGCCGCGGCCTGCTGCCCGTGCTGGTCGCCCTCCAGGACTGGGGCGGGCGCTACCTCCTGGGGGACGGCACGCTCACCGGCACCAGCACCCCCGACTCGGCCGAGACGCGCCGGCTGCTGGCGCTCACCGGCCACCGGCTGCCCGCCCTGGAACTCGACGCCGCCGCCGGCGGACGCGCCGACCCGGTCGCCGCGGACCGCGCCTGGACGGTGCTCTACTGCTACCCGGGCGCCTACGCCCCGGGCGGCCTGGACTACCCGCCCGGCTGGGGAGAGGTACCGGGCGCGCCCGGCTGCACCCTGGAGTCCTGCACCTACCGCGACCGGATGGGCGACTTCGCCGCCCGCGACACCGCCGTCCACGGCGTCAGCACCCAACGCCCCGACCAGCTGGCCGCGTTCGCCGGCCACGCGCGGATCCCGTTCCCGCTGCTCTCCGACGCCGGACTCGAACTCGCCGCCGCCCTGCGGCTGCCCACCTTCCGCGCCGCCGGCGTCGAGCGCCTCAAGCGGCTCACCCTGGTCCTCGACGCCGACCGCACCGTCCGCGGCGCGCTCTACCCGGTCCTCGACCCGGCGGGCTCCGTCGAGGACGTCCTCGCCCTGCTCGACGGCCTGCGGGGCGAGTGACGACGGCCGCGCCCGCCCGGCCCGTCCTGTTCATCACCCTCGGCGCGGGCGCGCGGACCTGTTGGTCCGTCACCTGCCGCCGTTCCGGCGGCTCAGCGGCGGCCCCGCCCGCGCAGGGAGCGGCGGGCCGCGCCGAAGGTGAGGGCGGCCCAGAGGACGGCCACGGCGCCGGTGACGTAAACCCCGGCGCTGCGGAAGGACAGGTCGTCGTCCAGGGTGGCCGGCGGCGCCCAGCCGTCCGGGTCGGCCAGCACCGTCGTGGTCCGGCCGACGGAGCCGCCCGAGCAGCCGGTGCCGCCGATGGTGCCGTGCGGCAGCGGGTGGCCGTCCTCGCGCCGGATGCCGCAGGTCCAGCTCACCTTGCCCATCCGGTCCTTGCCGCTGTGCGCGGAGGTGATCACGACCCGGGTGTCCACCCCGCGGTGGGCGAGCAGCTGGGCGCGCAGCGAGGCGGTCGGGATCACCAGCAGCAGCACGCCCAGGAAGACGGCCGGCCAGATCACCCACCCGGTGCTGCGGACCATCATCAGTCCGACCACGGCCGCCATCAGCACCAGCACCGCGAGGACGGTGCAGGGGACCTGGTAGTCCGGATCGGTGGCGAGCGCAAGCAGACCGATGATCAGCAGCGGCGCGAGCAGCCCGACCAGGAGCGCCGTGCGGCGCACCGTGCGCGGTCCGAGCTGGACGTCCTTGCCCGGGCGGCGCCGGCGGACCGGCTTGGGCGACCGGCCGGCGCCCGCGGCGAGCGGTCTCTTCTGCTTCTTGTTCGGACGACTGGCCATGCTGCCCCCGTTTTGCGGTGTTCCCGTTCGTGCTCGCGCCAGTGTGACGGCAGCCCCGGAGCCGGGGAAGACCGGGGTACGGCCGGCCGGGCCGGGCCGCAACGAGGTTCGACGGGTGCACAGCTCGCCCTGGACGCTCAGCAGCTGGGGCAGGAGCTACACGTACACCGACCTCTCCGACCACCGCCCGCTCCTGGCGCACCGACCGGTGGGGGTGTGGGGCGCATCACAGATCCGGAGGCCGTTCGGACTCCTACGATCGTGATCGCGGACGTCCGCCACGAGCCCGGCGTCCGCCGCACCACCGCGATCCGGCCCGAGGAGAAGCGCACCTTGACCACCCCCACCGCCGCGCCCGACAGCTACTACCAGCGCACCGGCGAGCACGGCTACAAGCCGACCGCCCACGCGCAGGGCGCCTGGCACCCCGACGAGCAGCACTTCAGCCCGGTGGGCGGCCTGATCGCCCACGCGATCGACCGCCACCGGGCGGACCGCCCCGCCGACGGGCTCGCTCTGGCCCGGATCAGCTACGACATACTCGGCCTGATCGCGCTGGACGAGCTGGAGATCACGGTGGAGACCCTCCGCCCCGGCCGCACCATCGAACTGGTGGAGGCGGTGGCCTCGGTCAACGGCCGGGCGGTGGTCCGGGCCCGGGCGTGGTTCCTGGCCGAGCAGGACACCAGTGCCGTCGCCGGCACCCACGACGAACGCCTGCCCGCGCCGGAGGAGTTCGAGCCGTGGGCGATGGGCGACCAGTGGGGCGGCGGATACATCGCCTCGGTCGAGGTCCGCCGCCGCTCCACCGCCCCCGGCCGCGCCGCCGCCTGGCTGTCCACCCCGCTGGAGATCGTCGCGGGGGAGCGGAGCAGCCCGCACGCCGCCTTCATCGCCCTGGTCGACACCGCCAACGGCATCGCCGTCCGGGAGCAGCCCACCGAGTGGATGTTCCCCAACACCGATCTGACCATCCACTTCCACCGCCGCCCCGACGGCCGCTGGACCGGCCTGGACACCGCCGTCAGCTTCGGCCCCTCCGGCCACGGTGTCACCAGCACCGTGCTGCACGACGTCCACGGGCCGGTCGGCCGGGCTGAGCAGATCCTCACCGTCCGCCCGATGCCCGGCAGTTGATTGACGCCCACCGGCAGGCCGACGGCGCCACCCCGGGCCCGGGGTGGCGCCGTCGCCGGGCTCAGCCCGGCAGCGAGTCCATGAAGGAGCTCACCGAGAACACGGCCTTGCCCGGCCCGGCCGGCCCGTAACCGGGCGGGGAGGACAGACCGAACTCCTCCAGGGCGGCCCGGTAGGTTTGCAGCAGCCGGACGTGGTACTCCAGCGGCGCGCCCTGCGGATTGGCCTTGCCCAGCGGGGTGGTGGGCTCGGGGCACCAGGTGGTGAAGCGCGGCACCACGCCGTGGGACATGAAGAAGCGCAGCCCCTCCCGGGTGGAGGCGATCGCCTCGTCGACCGTGGCGAAGCCGAAGGGTTCGGCCATCTCCACGCCCGCCACGAAGTTGGGGATCACGTTCTCCGCGCCGAACACCTCGGTGGAGTCGAGGATCCGGCGGTGCCACTCGTCCCGGCCGACGTAGCGCTCCTTGCCGGGGCAGTAGAGCTCGAACAGCCGCTTGTCCCACACCTCGAAGTTGGGGTGGTAGATCTTCACGCCGTAGTCGCGGAAGCGCTGGACGTCGTCTCGCGGCAGCGCCTGTGCCACCACCTTGCCGATCCAGCGGTCGGGGAAGCGCTCCTCGATGGCCTTGGCGTACTGGCCGTAGAAGTCCGCCTCGTCCCGCCCGCCCACCTGCGAGGTGATCGCCCCGCCGGTGAGGGTGTACGCCCGGGAGGCCCGGGCGGTGTCGTGCCGGTCGATGATCTCCAGCGCCTCCAGCACCTCCTCGACCGGCTTGACCCCCGTGTACGGGCGGCCGGCGGCCTTGTGCTGGCGCCAGTTGTGGTTGATGTCGCAGTACTGGCACTCCTCCTTGGCGCCGAAGTACTGGCAGACGCGGAACACCGTGAGGTAGATCAGGTAACCCCACTGGATGGTCGGCGCGACCTCCATCACCGACTTCCCGTTGGCGAGCGTGTGCCGGTAGTAGTCGGGCATCGGCGGCAGGCCCACGTCGGCGATCCGCGCGCTGTCCAGGTAGAGGCCGAGCGAGCCGTCCTCGCCCGCGCGCACCCGGTACGGCGAGTCCGGGTTGACCCGCACCGACACCACCGTGCGGCGCAGCCCGTACGGCCCGCCGGTCAGCACGATCTCCTCCGGCGGCCGGTTCAGCGCGGCCGCGCCGAGTTCGGGCAGGGTGCGGTGGTCGAAGGAGAAGATGAAGTACGACTTCGGCTTGACCTCGCCACCCCCGTCGGCGCCGGTGCTGCCGCTGAGGGCGGACTCGTCGAAGGCCATCCCGCCGCGCAGCAGGTCCTCCTTGATCACCGCCTCCCGGGGCACGTCGGGGAAGCGCTCCATGAGGTCCTCGACGACTGCGGTCCGGCTGCGGGCCTGGCTCTCCATGCGCTGCTCTTCCTTCCTGGCCCCGTTCCTCTCACGGCGCTGCGCCCATTTTCCTCCCCCTTACGCAGCCGGCGCGGACAGGCCCGTCCGGTGGGAGCGGTGGAGCACGACGCCGGCGGGCGGACCGGGACGCGGATGGGGCTCAGTGCATTGACGCGGCGCCGGAACGGGGAGGGGTGACCGGTTCGGGACGGGCGCCGAACAGCGGGATTGATCGATGCATGACTCGGGCGCGGGCAAACCCCGTCAGCATGAACGTTCACCCTATCGGGTGTAGAAGATCGCCCGTTGCGATCCGGAACGGGCTTACGCGCCTACGGTTGGGAACCGAGCGAGACGGGCCCGCGGCGTGGAGTTCCCCATCGCGTCGGGCGGGATGACGACCCGTCACACCATGCGATCCCTCTCGGAGGAGGCTCCATGCCCCTGCGCACCAGAACGGGTACCCCACCCGGGCCGGCCCCCGCCCCGGCGGTGGGCCCATGAGCTCCCCGGCGATCGAACGGATCCTCCGCGGTCCCACCGGACTGGGCACCTCCGGGCTGCAGTTGAGGCCTCAGGCGCCGGACGTCCCGGCCTCCGAGGTCCCCGCGACGGAGGCCGCCGCCGAGACCGCGGTGGTCGAGACCGTGGCGCTGGAGGCCGTCGTGGCCAAGGCGGCGACGCTCGGGGCGACGGCCCCGGACGTCCAGCCGTCGTCCCTGCCCGTTCCCTCGCTCCCCGTTCCCCCGCTCCCCGTTCCCTCGCTCCCCGTGCCGTCCCTCCCCGCCGTGCCGGTGGCGCCCCGGGCCACGGCGGGGCCGAGCGGCGGGAAGCCGAAGCTCGGCGACCCGATCCCCGGCCTGTACCACCACCCGGTCGCCGAGCCCGACCCGGTCCGGGTGGAGGCGCTCAGCGTCAAGCTCAAGGCCTGGGCGGTCGACGAGATCGAGCTCTACCCGCCGGAGTGGGAGAAGGACTTCGAGGGGTTCTCCGTCGGGCGCTACATGGTGGCCTGCCACCCCGACGCGCCGAGCGTCGACCACCTGATGCTCGCGGCCCGCCTGATGGTCGCCGAGAACGCGGTGGACGACTGCTACTGCGAGGACCTCGGCGGCTCGCCGATCGGCCTGGGCAGCCGTCTGCTGCTCGCCCACACCGCGCTGGACCCGCTGCACACCACTCCGGAGTACCACCCGGCCTGGGAGGCCTCGCTCTCCGAGGACGCCCCCCGGCGCTCGTACCGCTCGGCGATGGACTACTTCGTCCGCGCCGCCACGCCCTCCCAGGCGGACCGCTTCCGGCACGACATGGCGCGGCTGCACATGGGGTACCTGGCCGAGGCCGCCTGGGCCGAGACCGACCACGTCCCGGAGGTGTGGGAGTACCTGGCGATGCGCCAGTTCAACAACTTCCGCCCCTGCCCGACGATCACCGACACCGTCGGCGGCTACGAGCTGCCCGTCGAGCTGCACGCGCTGCCCGCCGTGCAGCGGGTGATCGCCCTGGCCGGCAACGCCACCACGATCGTCAACGACCTGTACTCGTACACCAAGGAGCTCTCCGGCCCCGGGCTCCACCTGAACCTGCCGGTGGTGATCTCCGAGCGCGAGGGAGTCTCCCGCAAGGAGGGCTACCTGAAGGCGGTCGAGGTACACAACGAGCTGATGCGCGCCTTCGAGGCCGAGTCGGCCGCGCTGGCGCTCGCCTGCCCGGTGCCGACCCTGGCCCGGTTCCTGCGCGGGGTGGCCGCGTGGCTCGACGGCAACCACTACTGGCACCAGACCAACACCCACCGTTACAGCCTGCCGGACTTCTGGTAACCACCGGGCCCGGAAGCCCCTGATTCCTCGATGTACCGATAACCAACCGTGAGAACCCTGGAGTTGACCCCCATGTCCCTGACCGACGACATCACCACCCCCAGCAGTGCCATCCCCGGCCCGGCGACTCCGTACCAAGGCGACATCGCGCGCTACTGGGACCACGAGGCACGCCCGGTCAACCTGCGCCTGGGCGACGTCGACGGCCTCTACCACCACCACTACGGCATCGGCGAGATCGACCGGCAGGCGATCGGCGACCCGGCGGACAGCGAGCGCGAGAAGAAGGTCATCGCCGAGCTGCACCGCCTGGAGTCCGCCCAGGCGGACGTCCTGCTCGACCACCTCGGCGACATCGGGGCCGGGGCCACGCTGCTCGACGCGGGCTGCGGACGTGGCGGCTCGATGGTCATGGCCCACCAGCGTTTCGGCTGCCGGGTCGAGGGCCTGACCCTCTCCGCCCAGCAGGCGGACTTCGGCAACAAGCGCGCCGCCGAACTCGGCATCGGTGGGTTCGTCCGCTCCCGGGTCGCCAACATGCTGGACATGCCCCTGGAGAACGGTTCGATCGCCGGTTCCTGGAACAACGAGTCCAGCATGTACGTCGACCTGCACGACCTGTTCGCCGAGCACTCGCGGGTGCTGGCGGTCGGTGGCCGGTACGTGACCATCACCGGCTGCTGGAACCCGAAGTACGGCCAGCCGTCGAAGTGGGTCTCGCAGATCAACGCGCACTTCGAGTGCAACATCCACTCCCGCCGCGAGTACCTGCGGGCGATGGCCGACAACCGCCTGGTGCCGCAGGCCGTCATCGACCTGACCCCGGACACCCTGCCCTACTGGGAGCTGCGGAACACCACTTCGCTGGTCACCGGGATCGAGGAGGCGTTCATCGAGTCCTACAAGGACGGTTCCTTCCAGTACGTGCTGATCGCGGCCGACCGGGTCTGACCGGAGCAGCCGGAGCCAGGCCGGGTCCGACCGGACGCCGGACCGACGGGCGGCCTCCCCGCAGCCACGCGGGGGCCGCCCGCCGGCCGTCACACGGCGCCGGTGCCCGTCACGCGGTGCCGGGGCGGGTGAAGGTGAGGTGGGTGACGCCGCTCGGGCCGGTCACCACCTCGGTGTCGAAGCGCTCCTCCAGCCCTTCGAGCCCGTCCCAGAGCGACTCGCCCCGCCCGAGCACGATCGGCACCACGACCACGTGCAGGTGGTCGATCAGGTCGGCTTCCAGGAACGCCCGGACGGTGCGGGGGCCGCCGCCGATCCGGACGTCCTTGCCGTCGGCCGCCTCCCGGGCCTGCCGCAGGGCCTCCTCGGGGGTGGCGTCGATGAAGTGGAAGACCGTCCCGCCCTCCATCTCCAGGCTGGGGCGCGGGTGGTGGGTCAGCACGAAGACCGGGGTGTGGAACGGCGGGTTCGCCCCCCACCAGCCCTGCCAGTCCTCGTCCTGCCAGGGCCCCCGCTGCGGGCCGAACTTGTTGCGGCCCATGATCTCCGCGCCGATGCCGTCGCCCCAGGTGCGGGCCATCGCGTCGTCCAGCCCGGTGCCGCCGCCCTCCTGGCCGTGCATCCGCCGGAAGGTGCGGGTGCCGAAGAACCACCTGTGCAGCCGGTCGGCGGCGTGCCCGAAGGGGCTCTCCAGGCTCTGGCCCTCTCCGGTGCCGTAACCGTCGAGGGAGATCGAGAAGTTGTGGACCCTGACCAGGGACATGGTGCTGCCTCCGCTGCTCTTCGGTGTCTGCGGCTGCTCCCGGCCGTCCGCCACTCCTCCGCTTCCGGCCGTCCGCTCGCGGGCCACGCTAGCGCCCGGGTCCGACGATCCTGACGTTCCGTCACCGGCAGGGCGTGGCGGCCGTCGAAAGGGGAGGGCCGGGGCAGGGGTGGAGAAGACGTCACGCTATTGTCGTGCCTTCTTCACGAGGTGCACGCCCCGCCGGGCGATGCTGCCTCCGGCGGCGCGCACGGGCGGCCGCCACGACCGACCCCGGGGGGGAACGATTCCGATGACCGCACGCCGCACGATCTCAGGCCGTACGACCGCCGGCCGCATCTCCTCAGGCCGCATCTCCCCGGGCAGCACGACTTCCGGCCGTGCCCTGGCCGGCCTCCTGGCCGCGGGCCTGCTCGCCGGTGCCGCCGCCCTGGTGCCGACCGCGGCCCCGGCGGCCGCCGACACCGGCACGGGTGACCTGCCGTTCGGCTCCGCCACCACCGTCGGCCTGCACAACACCTACGACCCGGCCGCCTACCCGTACCTGGCCCAGAGCCTGGACACCGGCACCGGCATGATCGAGCTCGACCTCTGGACCGACGTCATCACCAAGGAGTGGAAGGTCAGCCACTCCAACCCGCTCGGCAACTCCAACAACTGCACCGCCGCCGACACCCCGGGCCAGCTCTACGGTGGCGGCACCAACAAGAACCTGGAGCACTGCCTCGACGACATCCGGGTCTGGCTCGGCGCCCACCCGGCCGCCGGACCGCTGGTGGTCAAGCTGGAACTCAAGGGCGGCTTCGCGGCCAACATGGGGATGGGCGCCGACCAGCTTGACGCGCTGATCGCCGCGCACCTCGGCGACGCGGTGCTTCGCCCGGCCGACCTGCTGGCCAAGCCCGGCGGCGGCTCGTACGCCACCGTCGACGAGGCGGTGCGGGCGGGCAACTGGCCGAGCCGCTCCGCCCTCGCCGGGCGGGTGCTGCTCTACGCGATACCGGGGACGGTCGAGGAGAGCAACCCCTTCGACACCCTGCACACCGACGTAGAGTACGGGCGGCACCTGCGCGACCTCGCCGCGGCCGGGCGGATCGGCCAGGCCCAGCTGTTCCCGGCCGTGCACGGCGCCGTGGCCGGTGACCCGCGGAGCAAGTACACCGGCGCGGACGCCGGGATCCGCCCCTGGTTCGTGGTCTTCGACGGCGACGCCGCCACCTACCTCAACGGCATCGACACCGCCTGGTACGACCGGTCGCACTACCTGGTGGTGATGACGGACGCCCAGAACGTCGCGCCGCAGATCAGCGCCACCGACCCGACCGCCGACCAGGCCCGGGCCCGGACCGAGCAGCTGGCCCGGGCGCACGCCAGCATCGTGTCCAGCGACTGGCGCAAGCTCCCGACGGTGCAGTCCCTGGTGCTGCCCCGCGGCTGACGCTCCGCGGTGACCGGGCCGGACCGGGCCGGGCCGGACCGGACCGGGGCCGACCGGGTTCAGCGGCGAGGGACCTCGCCGAGCCGGTCGATGTGGGCGAGGACGGCCCCGGCGCCGTCCTCGCCCGCGACGAGCCCGGCGACCTCGGCCGCCCGTCGCCGGACCGGCTCGGCCAGCGCGGCCGTGATCGCGGAGGCGAGGCGTCCGGCGGTGAGCTCCGCGAACGGCACGGTCTCCGGCGCGACCCCCAGCCGGTGCAGCCGAGCCGCCCAGAACGGCTGGTCGATCATCACGGGCACCGGCACGGCGGGGACCCCGGCGCGCAGCGCGGCACCGGTGGTGCCGGCCCCGGCGTGGTGGACGACGGCGGCCGTGCGGGGGAACAGCCAGTCATGGGGGAGGTCGCCGACGGAGAGGATGCCGTCACCCGCCACGGTCAGCCCGGCCCAGCCCGCCTGGACCACCGCACGCACACCCGCCCGCCGCACCGCCGCCGTCACCAGCTCGCCGAGCCGCTCGCCCTCCTCCGGTGCCATGCTGCCGAAACCGATGAACACCGGGGCCGGACCGGCCTGCAGGAAGTCGACCAGTTCGGCCGGCGGCTGCCAGCCCAGCGGTCGGGCGGGCCACCAGAAGCCCCCCACCTCCACGTGGGCCGGCCAGTCCGCCGGGCGCGGTTCCAGCAGCGGGCTGTAGCCGTGGACGACCGGGCGGGTGTGCCCGAGCGCTTCCGGCGGAGCCGTGCCGGGCAGACCGAGGCGCTCGCGGATCCGCGCCACGGCGCCCGAGAACAGCCGGGCCGCACCGCGGAGCCGCTCCCGGCCGGCGGCGAGGTTGCCCGCCGGTCCGAGATCACCGGTGTCGGTGGGGCCGGGCAGCGGGAACCGCGCGGTGGCGAAGGCGGGCGTGAGGTAGGTGCCGAGGACGGGCACGCCGAGGGCCTCGCCCGCCGTGAGGGCGAGCGGTGACGGGGCGAAGGCGGTGAGCAGCAGGTCGGCTCCGCCCGCCACGGCGTCCGCCACGCCGTCGGCGAGCCCGTCCACGAACGCGGTCGTCACTGCCCGGGTCTCCTCGGGCGAGGACGCCCGCGACCGGGCGAGGACGAACTCCTTCGGGTCCCCCGGGAGCGGCCGGTATTCCAGGCCGCAGGACTCGATCAGCGTGGCGAAGGCCGGGTGGGCGAGCAGCGAGACCCGGTGCCCGGCGTCCACCAGCCGCCGGCCCAGGCCGGTGAACGGTGCGACGTCCCCGCGGGAGCCGGTGGTGAGGATCAGGATGCGCATGGGTCGATTCTGCCGCCGGCCCGGCCCGTACCCGCCTTGTGGCGGCGGCCGGTTGGGCCGGCCCCGGCCGGGGAGCGGGCACCGTGCCGCCGGGGTCCGGTCCGCGACCTCACCCCCCCGGCGGCTCCTCGGCCCCCAGTACACGCTGCTGCTCCACACGGGGCCGGGCACGCCTCCGGCACGGGGATGCGAAGGCTTCGGCACCGTGCCGCCGCGGCGGCCCATCCGCGGCGGCCCATCCGCGGGGCACCTCGGGGTGACCGCGCGCTGCCGCCCTGCCGGTTGAAGTCATCGACGGATACGGCGAGTTGACCGGAGATGAAGACTGCGAACGGGGCTTCCGGGGAGCTCCGGGGCTCGCCATCCTGGTTGGCGTGACCCGAACTCTACGCGCGTGGAAGCCCCGTGCAGCCGCCGTCGCCGTCCTCGCCCTGGCCACCCTCGCGCCCGTCGCCGTCGCCACCGAGGCGCGGGCCGCGGTGAGCGGCAGGGTGTGCGTGTCCGCCCTGCCGTCCCAGGCCCGCACCACCCTCGGCCTGATCGCCAAGGGCGGGCCGTTCCCGTACCGCCAGGACGGCGTGGTCTTCACCAACAAGGAGGGCGTGCTGCCGGCCCAGCGCTCCGGCTACTACCACGAGTACACCGTGGTGACCCCCGGTGCGCCGACCCGCGGCACCCGCCGGATCGTCACCGGCCAGCGGTACCAGGAGGACTACTACACCGGTGACCACTACGCGACCTTCCGTCTGATCGACTTCGGCTGCTGACCGCACCCGTAGCCCTCCGGGCCCCGGCCGCCGGAACCCACGGCGTGCCGGGGCCCGCTCCCGTGTCGGGGCCCGCTCCCGTGCCACCCCGGCCGCTGACCTCCCGCAACCCCCCGGCCGCCGCCGCCCCCGTGCCGTCTCGGCTACCGTCCGGTCGAGCACCGACGGTATCGTGGCAGGCCGCGGAGGGGGGAAGCAGATGGTGATGGCGGCGGCGGGCGACGGAACGGGCGGGCCGGAGCAGCCGGGGGAGCGCGCCTCGGCCATCTCCCGCCGACTGGACCGGCTGATGGCCCGTGAGGCGGCGAGGTCCGGCGGACGCCCCCCGGCCTACCGCGAACTCGCCGACCGGATCAACCGCCTGGCCGGCCGGGACGTCATCTCCCGCGACACCGTCCGCAACCTCCACCTCGGCCTGAACCAGAAGGGCCAGGCCTGCAACCCGACCGTGGACACGCTCGACTGGCTGGGCCGGGGCTTCGGGATCGGCGCCGGCGCGAGCTACTTCCTGGACGACGCCAAGGCCGCCGTGGTCGACGAGCAGCTCGAACAGCTGGAGCGGATCGCCGAATTGAGGCAGGCACTGGGCAACGACGGGGTGGTCAACCTGGTCAAACGGGCCTCGGCGCTCTCCGACGGCAGCCTGCGGGTGCTGCTCTCGCTCGCCGACAACCTCCGCAAGCTCGAACAGGACGCCGCAGGGCAGGGCCCCGCGGGTCAGGACGACCGGCACACCGCCCCCGCCGACGGAAGATGACGGGCGCGCCGTGCCACCCCCGGACCCGCACCCGCAAAACGCCCCCGCCCCTAAGGAACACCCCCGCCTTGGCCTTCCCCCGCGGCCTGCGCCGACGCTGCGAACAGCGGCTCTCCGGTCTGAGCCTGCCCGTCCCCTTCACCGTCGAGGGCTTCCGCGCCGCGTTGGAACGCGACCGGGGCCGGCGCATCGTCATGGAGCCGCTGCCCGCGCTCGGCCCGGACCTCCCCTGCGGCCTGTGGATCGCGCTGCCCAGCATCGACGTCGTCTACTACGAGGAGCGCACCAGCCCGGCGCACCAGGACCTGATCAAACTGCACGAACTCGGCCACGTCCTGTGCGGCCACACCGGCACCCTCGAACTCTCCCGGCTGGCCGCGCTGCTGCCCGACCTGACGCCCGAACTGATCGCCCAGCTGATGGGCGCGGGCCGGACGAGCTACCACACCGCCGACGAGCAGGAGGCCGAGATGATCGCCCTGCTGCTGGCCGACCTGGTCGGCTCCACCAGCGACCCGAGCCCCGCCTCCGACCGCCTCGCCGTGAGCCTGCTGCATCCGATCCGCCAGCCCCGGTGGAGGAAGCCCTGATGCGCCCGCTGTTCACCTGGCTGATGCCCACGCTGATCTGGGCCGTCGTGCTCTGGCGGGCGCCCTCGGCCTTCACCACCCGGGCCAACCGCGCGCTGTGGGCGGCCTTCACCGCGATCGCCCTCGGGCTCAGCTGCCGTCCGGCGTTCATCGAGCGGACGCTCGGCGACGTCACCGGAATCCGGGACGTCACCCAGCTGCTCAAGCACCTCGCCGGGGTCGCCGCGGCGTACTTCCTGCTGGAGTACGTCCAGGCGGTACGGCACCGCCCGGAACGGCCGGTCGCCGCCCGCGCCCGGCTGCTGCTCACGGTGGCCGCGAGCCTCGTCCTGACCCTGCTGTTCGTCTTCGCGCTCCCGCACGACGCCGACGGAGCGTTCGGCATCGACGCCCACTACGGCGAACCCGGGGTCAAGGTCTACCTGTGCGTGTTCGACACCGTCTTCGCGCTGGCCAGCGCACGGGCGATGGTGCTGTTCTGGTCGAACCGGGAGGCCGTCCCGCCCGGCGCGCTTCGGGCCGGGGTGACCTGCCTGGCCGCGTCCGGAGCCACCGGCCTGGCGTACGCGCTCTACCGCTACCACTTCATCCTCACCAGCGGCGACACGACCGAGTTCGACGCCGACGGCAGGCCGGTGCCGCTACAGGACGCGGTCGGCGAGGTGCTGCCGGCGCTCATGCTGGTGCTGCTCGTCCTCGGCGTCACCCTCCCGCCGGCCCGGACGCTGATGGGCTACCTGCGCGACCAGTACGCGCTGTGGCGGCTGCACCCGCTCTGGGCGGACGTGGTGGCCGCCGTCCCGCAGGTGGTGCTCGGCACCCCGAGCAGCCGGCTGCGCGACCTGCTGACCGTCCGCGACCGCTCGGTCGAACTCGCCCACCGGGCCTTCGCCATCCGGGACGCCGTGCTGGTGCTGCGCGAGGACACCCCGGTACCCGAGGCCGCCCCAACACCCGAGACCGCCCCGGCACCCGGGGGCGGTTCGACGGCTGTCGCGGACGAGGACCTCGCCCGGGCCGAGGCCCGCTGGCTGCGCACGGCCGTCCGGCACCGGGCCCGGAGCCTCCCGGCCCCCGCCACGCCCGCGGCCCTGGCCGCCACCACCGGCGGCCGCACCCCGCGCGAGGAGGTCGCCTGGATGCTCACCGTGGCCGCAGCCTACCGACAACTCTGCACGGACGAAGGCGACTGACGGACCGCCGCTTCGGCGGAGGGACGTCACCCGGCGACCGCAGGCGTCGCCCGGTCCGGCCCGGGAGGTGCCGTTTTCCCTCCGCGGCGATTATGATCGTCGCGCGGTGGGGGAGCCCGCCGCTACCAACCTGGGGGCGGGGATGTGCGGTTCGGGAAGCGGACGCGGCGGACGCCGGTCCCGTGACACCGGTTGGAGCTAGCGGGCCGCAAGCGCCCGAAGAGGATGCGGCCCCGGGGAACCCGGGCCGACCGGCGGGGCGCTCCCGACCTACGGGGGTGGGCGGGAGCGCCAGCCGTCGGTTCAGTCGAGGGGTGGCGCTCCTGGCGGCAACGGCCCCGGGGCGACGCCCGGCCCGACACCGGTCCGCGACGATCAGGATCGCCGCGAACCGGGCCCGCATCGACGGCCGACGCACCATCGCCGCGGGCTCACTCGCCGGGCGGCCGTCGCTGCCGCGCTCAGCCGGCGCCGGAGCGGTCGTTCGCGGCGGAGTCCGAGCGGCCGGCACGGAGCAGCCGTTGGCCGAGGTCGATCAGGGCGCGGGCGGCGGCGTACTCGTCGCCGATCTCGGGGACGGGCGGGTCGCCGGGGTTGCGGCGGGCGGTGGTGCGGGTCTCCAGGGTGTTGTCGCCGGTGTCGAGGACGGCATGGACCTTGGTGGTGTCGCCCTCCTCGAAGAGGTCGATCCGCAGGCTCCACCGCTTGGTGCGCGTCGGTGTCGTGGTGTGCGCGGTCATCGTCGGGTCTCCCGGTCGGGGCGGGTGCGGTTCGTGTGAGCCGGTCGGACGGCGGTCTCGCGAAGAGCGCTGCGCGACACCGGGATCAGGAGGTCGACGAGGCGCTCCACGACGTCGCGCAGCAGGTCGTCGACGGTCAGGACGCCGACCGGGCGGCCGCCGTCGAGGACGGGAAGCCGCCGGACCCCGGCGCCGCGGAAGGTGCGGTAGGCGGTGTCGAGGTCGTCGTCGGCGTCCACGGTGACGACGCAGGTGGTCATGAGGTCCGTGACCGGCTGTGCCGGACGGGGACCGTGGGCGAGCCCGCGAACGGTGAGGTCGCGGTCCGTCAGGATGCCCCGCAGTCGGCCCTGGTCGGTGACGAGCACGCAGCCGACCGCCTGCTGCTCCATGACCACGGCGGCCTGGAAGGCCGTCGTGGTGGGGCCGACGGTGACCGGCGGCGAGGTCATCAGGTCCTCGGCCTTCATGACGGGCCCGCCCTTCGGGCGCCGTCCAGGGAGACCTCGACCACCGGCGGGTGGTCCAGGGTGTTTCTCACGGTGCAGTGGCGTACGACCGCGAGCAGGCCTGCCTCCCGTTCGGGCGGCAGGCCGGGGGCGGTGACCTCGATGGACACCGCGGCGATCCGGGCCGGCCGGTCCTGGGCCATGGTGTAGTCCGCGGTGACGTGGAGGCCGTCGCGGCTGAGGCCGTGCCGGCCGAGGTACCCGGCGGCGTAGTGAGCGGTGCAGGAGGCGAGGGCGGAGGCGCACAGCTCGACCGGGGTCGGCGCGGAGTCCGCGCCGCCCGCCTCGACGGGCTGGTCGACGGTCAGGGCGTGCGAGCGGACGCCGATGGCGTACAGGTCTCCCGCCACCGGATCGACCTCGATCCGCCCCGGTCGCGCAGGCCGGGGGCGGTCGACCGCGGCGGCCTGGCGGAGCAGCATCCCGGCCAGCTGCCGGGCCTCGGCGGGCGTGAGCGAGACCCAGACCTGGTCGGTGTCGTACGGCTCGCAGAGCGTGTCGAGGACGATTCGGCCGGTGTCCGGCAGGACCTCCGGGGTGAAGCGGGAGACCGCGAGGGTCCGCCCGCTGGCGGTGCGCATCAGCTGCTGGGTGGTGGTGCGGGGCTCGTCGGTCAGCACGGCGGTGCCTCCGGAGTTTCCGGCCCGGCGGGGTGACCGGGCCTCTGCAGTCCAGCAGACCGCCGCCGGGTGCGGGGCGGCAGGGCCGTTCGGCCCTCCGGTCGGCCCCATCGGCCGGACCGGCGGGGGCGTCCGGGGCGGGCCCAGGGCCGTTGGGCCCTCGCCCGGCACGCCGACGTGGCGGATGCTCGAATCACCGGCGCTCCCCGCCGGGAGCAGGGAGTGAACCACCATGACCACCGAAACCGCCCTCACCGCCGCCGACCTGCACCTGCTGGCCGAGGCCGGCGGCCTCGCGCCCTCGCTGCACAACAGCCAGCCCTGGCGCTTCCGCCCCACCCCCGACCTGCTGGGCCTGGAGGTCCACGCCGACCCGACCCGCGCCGTCCCGGCCGCCGACCCCGACGGACGGGCGCTGGACGTCTCGATCGGCGCCGCCCTGTTCAACCTGCGGGTGGCCGCCGCGCACCTCGGCCGCGAGGCCGTCGTCCGCCTCCTCCCCGCCGGGGAAGGCGCCCAGCCGCGAGCCGTGCTCGACCTCTCCGCACCCGCCCGTACGCCGCAGCCCTTCGGCGCCGACCTCTACCCGGCCCTGGCGGCGCGCCACTCCAGCCGACAGCCGTTCATCAACCGGGACGTCCCCGAGGCGCTCGTCGCCGACCTCATCACGGCAGCCCGGGACGAAGGCGTCACCCTCACCGTGCTGGAGGAGGACGCCGTGCGCCGGGTGCTGGCACTGACCTCCGAGGCCGAGGCCCGCATCGCCGGCGACGTCGCCCGCGAGGCCGAGACCCGCCGCTGGCTGCGCCTCGAACCCTCCTGGGACGGCATCCCGCTCGCCGCCCTCGGCTCGCACGACCGCGACGCCCGCGTCCCGATGCGCGGCTTCGCCGGCCACCCGCCTCGCCACGCGACCCCGGCCGCACGCTTCGAGGCGCTGCCCCAGCTCGCCACCCTCACCACCCACTTCGATCACCAGGCCGACTGGCTGCGCACCGGGCAGGCGCTGGAACGCGTCTGGCTGCTCGCCACCGTCCACGGCCTGCGCGCGTCCGTACTGCACCAGGCCGTCGAGATCCCCGACACCCGCTGGCGCCTGCGCGACCCCGCCGGCGGCCCCGCCCACGTCCAGCTGGTGCTCCGGCTCGGCTACGGCCCGCCCGGCGCCGCCAGCCCGCGCCACCGGGTGGAGGACGTCCTCGACCCGCCGGCGGGGTAGTGGCCGCCCGTGCCGGGTTTCCGTGCCGGAAACCCGGCACGCACGCCGACCGCCGCACCGGCCGCGAGAAGGCCGGTCAGTCCGAACCGGTGGCGAAGGTGCGTGACACCCCGTTCAGCGCCACGGTTCCCCGCCCACTCCGGAGTCGACGACCGGAGGGCCGTCCGGGCGGATGACGCGACCGCTGATCCCGGTGGGCCGGATCCGCATCCAGGTGTCCCGGGTGCCGCCGGCCCAGGGGCCGGGGTCGGAGTGCCGCTCGAACCAGCGCACGGCCTCCTCGTCGGAGACGACCGAGACGGTGCCGTTCACCAGAACGCTCCAGCCGGTGGCGAACACCTCGTCCAACTGATCGGCTTCGAAGGCGACTTCGCTGTCCGCGGCGCGGGCGAGGGTGCCGTCCGGTTCGGTGCGGTAGAGGATGGTGGCGTCCAGTACCCGGTAGTTGACGGGCAGCGCCACCAGCCCGCGGGGCGCGGTCAGTACGACCCTGCCGACGCCGCCGTGGCTGAGCCTGGTCCAGCAGGCCGCCGGGTCCAACTCCTCGATCCGTACTCGGGAGTCGGCGAGGCCCCGGCCGGGCGGTAGCTCGCGCCCGCCGCCGAGCAGGTCGGTGACGGTGGTGTCGAGCGCGTCGGCGAGCCGGGTGAGGGTGGTGACGCCGACCGGGACGGGATGGGTCTCCAGGTACGCGACGAATCCGGCGTCCAGGCCGCCGCGTTCGGCCACCAGCTCGCGGGTGAGACCGAGTCGGGCGCGGCGCTGGGCCACCCGGCGGCCGAGGTCGCCGGGGTCGGCCGTGACGGCACGTTCATTGGTGTTCTCCATGACGACCTCCGTGGTCAGGCCGGGGCGCAGTTCGGGACGATCACCAGCGGAACGGTGCAGCGGTGCACCAGGGCGCGGCCGGTGGAGCCGAACAGCAGGCCGCGGAATCCGCCCAGGCCCCTGCTGCCGATGACCAGGCAGCGGGCGCGGGTCGCGACGGCGGCGAGCATCGGGGCGGGAGAGCCGGTGAGGACCTCACGCCGGATCCGGAGGTCCGGGTACTTCTCCTGCCAGCCGGCCAGCACCTCGGAGAGGTCTACCAGGGACTCCTCGACGGGGTCGGGCCGGCCCGCTTCGGCCGGGCGCCGGACCTCCACGGCCAGTACCCCGGCGCCGCCGATCGAGGCCTCCTCGAAGGCGAAGCCGACCGCGGCCCGGGAGCATTCCGAGCCGTCCACCCCGACCACCACCGGCCCGGGGCCGGAGACGCCGTCGGCGGGTTCGGGGACGAGGGCGAGCGGGCAGCCCAGGTGGCCGGCCAGCGAGGCGCCCCTGGACCCGATCGGCAGCGCGGAGTGCGCCTCGCTCGACCGGCGGATGCCGAGCACGAGCTGCGCGGCCTCGTCGGCGGCCTCGCGCAGCACGCGCACCGGTCGCCCCTCGGTCAGTGCGGCCGCGATCTCCAGTCCGGGGTGCCGCTCGGTGGCCAGCAGCCGGGCGGTGTCCAGCACGGCTTCCCCGGCGGCCCGCAGGCCGATCGCCCAGGGGCGGTCCACCACGTCGGTGGCCCGGTCGACCGGCCACTCCTGCGCGTGCAGCAGCCGCAGCGGGAGGTGGCGAGCGGCCGCTTCGTCCGCCGCCCAGCGCACGGCCCAGTGGCTCGCCTCGGAGCGGTCGACGCCCACGACCACGGGACGGAGGGTTTCGAAGCCGTTCATCGCAGACTCCTTCGTCGGCTCCGGCCGGCGCCGTCACCGGCCCACTGCGGAACCTCGACCACCCTCATCGTCGGCCACCGCCGCCCCCGCGCGGCAGGGCCGGTCGGGCCAGGACGGCGGCCGGGCGGGCCCCTGCCGGTCCGGGTGTCCGCATGCGGCGCCGCAGGCCGCCGGTGACGGCCCCGGAAGTCCGACCGTCCCACCGAGCGGGAGCCGGATCACCCGGGTGAGGCCTTGGACTCGGGCGGCACGACGATGACGGGCAGGTGGGCGTGGTGGATGACTTCGGTGCTGGTCGAGCCGAGCGCGAGCCGGCCCCACAGGCCGGCGCCGCGGCTGCCCACCACCAGCATCGCGGCGTCCTGGCTCGCCTCCAGCAGCACGTGGGCGGGACGGCCGCGCTCGCAGCAGACCTCGACCTCCACGTACGGCTCGCCCACCAGCTGGCGCAGCTCCTCGACCGAGTCGGTCACCTCGCGGGCGACGGCGTCGTGCAGGTGCGGCAGCGGTTCGCCGCCCGAATCGCGCCAGCCTGTCATGGCCCGGCTCGACGGCTGGGTGCGTCCGCCGCCGAACGCGCAGACGGCCCGCACGCCGACCCCGCGCAGCTGCGCCTCGCGCAGAGCGAAGAGCACGGCCCGGCGGGACGGCTCCGAGCCGTCCGTCCCGACCACGATCGGAGCGGCGGGAGCTGGTGCGGGGGTGGTGCTCACGGTGACCTCCAGGAGTGAGTCAGCCCGTTGCCTCCCATGATCCCCCGACCCTCGCGCGGCGGCACGTCCGTCCCCGCCTCGGCCCGGGCCACCGCGTGCTTCACCGCGGCGAAGCTGTCCGGGGTGACGGAGATCGAGTCGATCCCGGCCTGGACCAGGAACCGGGTGAAGTCCGGGTCGTTGCTGGGGCGTTGGCCGCAGAGACCGACATGGCGGCCGGCCGCGTGGGCGGTCGCGATCAGCGACTCGATGCTGCGCGTGACGGCCGGGTCGCTCTCGTCGAAGAGGTGGGCCAGCAGAGCGGAGTCGCGGTCGACACCCAGGGTGAGCTGGGTCAGGTCGTTGCTGCCGATCGAGAAGCCGTCGAAGCGTTCGGCGAACTGCTCGGCGAGCAGGACGTTGGCCGGGATCTCCGCCATGACGTACACCCGTAGGCCGTTGGCACCTCGGGCGAGCCCGTTGTCGGCCATCACGGCGAGGACCCGGTCGGCCTCCCGCGGGGTGCGGCAGAACGGGATCATCACGACCACGTTGGTCAGCCCGAGTTCGTCCCGGGCCCGGCGCAGTGCCCGGCACTCCAGGGCGAAGCCCTCGACGTAGCCGGGGTCGTAGTAGCGGCTCGCGCCGCGCCACCCGATCATCGGGTTGGCCTCGGTCGGTTCGAAGGGCGCGCCGCCGACCAGCCGGGCGTACTCGTTGGTCTTGAAGTCGCTGGTGCGCACCACCACCGGGTCGGGCCAGCGGGAGGCGGCGATCCGGGCGACGCCCTGGGCCAGCCGTTCGACGAAGTAGTCGGTGCGGTCCGGACAGCCGTACGTCAGCTCGTCCACCAGCCGCCGGTCCTCGGCGGACAGCCGCTCGGGGTGGACCAGCGCCATCGGGTGGACGCGTACCTGGTGGGCGACCACGAACTCGGTGCGGGCCAGGCCCACGCCGTCCGCCGGCAGCCGCCACCAGCGGAAGGCCGCGCCGGGGTCGGCGAGGTTGAGCATCACCTTGGTCCGGGTGGCCGGCAGCGCCCCGAGGTCGATCTCGGTCGCCTCGTAGCCGACCCGGCCCGCGTAGACGTGTCCCTCCGCGCCCTCGGCGCAGGAGACCGTGACCTCCCGCCCGTCGGCCAGCACGGCGGTCGCCGAACCGGTGCCGACCACCGCCGGCACACCCAGCTCCCGGCTGACGATCGCGGCGTGCGAGGTGCGCCCGCCGTGGTCGGTGACGATCGCGGCGGCCCGCTTCATCAGCGGCTCCCAGTCCGGGTCGGTGATCTCCGTGACCAGGACGGCGCCCTGAGGGAAGCGTTCCAGCCCGACCGGCTCGGCGAGCGCGCACACCGGCCCGGCGCCGACCGCCTCGCCGACCGCGATGCCGTCCACCAGCCGCTCGCCCGTACCGGTCAGCCGGAAGCGGCGCAGCACCTCGCCGTGCCGGCGGGACTGCACGGTCTCCGGCCGGGCCTGGACGAGGAACAGCTGCCCGCTGATGCCGTCCTTGGCCCACTCCAGGTCCATCGGGCAGCCGTAGTGCTCCTCGACCGCCACCGCCCACTCGGCGAGGGTGCGGACGTCGCCCTGGCCGAGCACCGGGCGGGCCCGCTCGTCCTCGTCGGTGTCGACGGTCGTGGTCGAGCCGTCCTCGCCGTACACGGCCTTGCGGCGCTTCGCGCCCAGCTGCACCTGGACCACGGGGTCGAGGCGGTGGTCCTTGAGCACCGGCTTGAACACGGTGTACTCGTCCGGATCCACCTGACCGCTCACCACCGTCTCGCCCAACCCCCACGCGGCGCTGATGACGACCACCCCCGGGAAGCCGGTCTCGGTGTCCAGGGTGAAGGCCACACCCGCGCCCGCGAGGTCGGAGCGCACCATCGTCTGCACGCCGACCGACAGGGCGAGGGCGAGGTGGTCGAAGCCCATCCGCTCGCGGTAGTCGATCGCCCGGTCGGTGAACAGCGAGGCGTAGCAGCGCCGGCACGCGTCCAGCAGGGCCTCGGCGCCCCGGACGTTGAGGAAGGTCTCCTGCTGACCGGCGAAGCTCGCCTCCGGCAGGTCCTCCGCGGTGGCGCTGCTGCGCACCGCGACGTCGGGGTCCGTGCGCCCGGCGTCGCGGGCGAGGCGCCCGTACGCCGTCAGGACGTCCTGGGCGAGCGCGGTGGGCAGGGGAGTGTCCAGTACGGCCGAGCGGATGGCGGCGCCGGCCTCGGACAGCGGGGCGCCCCCGTGCAGCCGGTCGACCTGCTCGGCGATCCGTTCGCGCAGGCCACCGGTGTCGAGCAGTTCGCGGTAGGCGTCGGCGGTGGTGGCGAAGCCGTCCGGGACCCGCACTCCGGCGGGGCCGAGGCCGGTGATCAGCTCGCCGAGCGAGGCGTTCTTGCCGCCGACCAGGCCGACGTCCTCCCGGCCGAGGTCGCGGAAGCGGATGACACGGCGCATGGCTGCCTCCAGGCGCGCTCGCGGTGACCCGGCGCCGGACGCGCCGGGGGCTCCGTCCCTGTCACTGTCCGCCGGGGCGCGCGGTCGGGCCCAGGGGCGTACGCCTCCGCAGGCTGGTCCGGTCGGTCGTCCCGGCAGGGCCGACCGGCCCCGTCGGGCGGGTACGGGACGCGGCCGCACCCGCGGACCGTCCCGGCCGGCCGGTCGGGCGACGGCTGGTGGGCGAACTGGCCGAAGGAGGAGAAGCCGATCGCCCCGCGCAGGTCCGCGACGGCGGCCAGGACGGTCGTGCGCCGGTGGCGGCTGCCATCACGTCCTCCCTCGGACGTCGGCCGTCACGCCCGCGGCAGCCGCAGCGGGCTGTGCGCGTCCTCCACCTCCGCCAGCAGTGCGAGGTGGTCCCGGTACTCGGACCGGTCGATCAGCCCGGCCAGCAGTGCGGCCGTGACCAGCCGTTCGGCCTCCTCCCAGGTGACCATCGGCCGCGTGGCGGAGCACTCGGCGCGCTCGGTGCGGGCGGGCCGGTGGTGCCGGGCGGAGATCCGCCCGAGGGCCCTGAGCAGTGCCGCCAACATGGCGGTCACCTCCTGTCGCATTCCCCGATGACGAGCCTTCCCGGCGGCCGAGGTCCGGAACAGCGGCTGAACGCCCTCGGCGGTGGGGCCGGTCGGGCCCGTGGGCCGCGTCCGACCGGGTCCGACCTCCGGCGCGGGGGAACGCCGGGCGATCGGGTCCGGGCCCGAGCACGGGTCAGACCAGCCGCGCGCCCCAGGCGCGGGCGCGGTCGAGTTCGCCGGTGCGCAGCGGGCCGTCGTTGTGCTCCACGATGAAGCCCTCGGGTTCGGCGACCACGTCGTAGTGGTGGCTGGAGAGCCGGCGGGCGATGCCGTTGGCGGCGCCACCGGCCCTGGGCATGTCGACCCTGGTGTCGAACGCGGCGGCGTAGGTGCCGGACTCGGTCTGCGGCAGGTCGTGGAACCAGGCCCGCAGACCCGGCCCCTCGGCGGTCTCCCGTGCCTCGGCCGCGGCCGCCTTCCGCTCCTCCTCGTGCGCCCCGGCGGCGGCGGCCATCCGCCGGCTGAGCCCGGAGGACATGCCGTGCATGTGGGTCGGTCCGCCGACCACCAGCAGGTCCGCGGAGCGGGTGGTCTCCGTGTCCGCCTCGGCCACCGGCAGGCAGTCCACGGCAGCCCCGGGGTCGGCCTGGTGGACGCCCTCGGCTATCGCCTCGGCGATCTCGCGGGTGTTGCCGTACATGCTCTCGTACACGATCACGGTGTGCATGGTCTCCACCTTTCGTCACCCCCAGGCTCACCCCGGGACAGCCCGTGCGGCGGGGGCCGAACGGCCCGGACCGGACGGCCGGACGGACCTGCGCCGGGCGTCGCCGGGCAGCCCGGGGACGTGCGCACCGTGGCGGGCCTGTGCCCTACCAGCCCCTGCCGGTGACGGACCGCGTGTGGTGACCGCGGCGTCTCGTCAACCAGCGCCCGGTGGAGCCGGTGTCACGACACGCTCCGACCCGCGACGGCGGGGCACCGACGGCCGCGCGGAGGTTCAGTGGCGCGATCCGGGAACGGTGACGACCGGGCAGTGGGCGCGGTGGAGCAGGCCGTGGGGAACGGAGCCGAGGCGCATGCCGCTGAAGCCGCCGCTGCCACGGCGGCCGACGACCACGGCGAGGGCGTGCTCGGAGGCGAGGCCGAGCTCCTCGACCGGGTGGCCGTGCACCAGCTCGTGGGTGACCCTCACATCGGGGTAGCGGTCGTGCCGGCCGGCGGTGCACTCGAAGAGCAGCCGTCGGAGGAGCTGGACGGTGGTGTGCTCGTCGAGGTTGCCCACCGGCGGGCGGTGCCAGACCCACAGGACGCGCAG
The DNA here is from genome assembly GCF_042734825.1 of Kitasatospora sp. NPDC059648. Lineage (NCBI taxonomy): Bacteria > Bacillati > Actinomycetota > Actinomycetes > Kitasatosporales > Streptomycetaceae > Kitasatospora > Kitasatospora sp. NPDC059648. Next base: position 60,779 of record NZ_JBHWDU010000015.1, read on the forward strand.
GGCGGCCCGCCGCTCGGCGGCCAGATCGAAGGCGAAGTCGATGGCGGCCTCCGAGGAGGGGCTGCCGTCCACACCGAGCACGACGTACGGCGGGTCCTGGCTGGTGTGTTCGGGGTCGCGTACGACGGCCACCGGACAGTGCGCCTGGGCACTCACCGGGACGGCCACCGAGTAGGCGCTCAGTGCCTCCGCGGCCCGGCCGAGCCGACGGGAACCGAGCACGACGAGTTCGGCCCGGCGGGACTCCCGGCACAGCGCCGGGGCCGGGACGTCCTCGGAGATGTCGGTGGTCAGTGCGAGGGCCGGGTGCCGGTCCCAGGCCACGGCGGCAGCCCGGTCGATCGCCTTCTCGGCGCGCTCGACCAGGGCCTTGTGGTAGTGGCCCTGGTCGAAGGGGCGGAACTCGCGGAACACCGACGGTACGGCGTGCACCAGCCGCAGCGGCAGGCCGCGCCGGGCGGCCTCGTCGGCGGCCCAGGCCGCGGTCATTCCGCCGGTGTCGCGCGCATCGACGCCGAGGACGACGGAACGGGCCCCGCTGTGGTGGATCTCGGACGTCATGGTTCCTCCTCGGGTACGCGGACCGGGCCCCGCTCTCACGCTAGGCAGGCCCGGGTTCCCGTCGTGAGGGCCGACCGGCCCAGGGCTCCGCGCCCGTCGGTCCGTCCGCTGCGCCCCCGACCGGCCCGCGGGCAGGCTGAAGGAAACGTGGCCGGTGCGCTCTCGTCCTCCAGCAGGCAGGTACGACGGGGCGTCGGCACCTCGTGGAGGTCGGTGACCAGGGCGTTCGGCATGCTCTCAGATCCCTCGCTTGCGGAGCCGGGCCGCCGCGAACCCGACGAGCCCGGCGACGGCGGGCGCGGCGAGGTCGCCCCAGGACAGCGGAACGGTGTCCAGAACGTCGCGCAGGAACGGCACGTAGAGGGCGGCCGCCCCGAGCGCGGCCGAGGCGAGGACGGCCACCGGCAGGAACGGGTTCGCGCGGGTCACCAGGCGTTCGCGCAGACCCAGCACGACGCCGAGCTGGGCGGCCAGCAGGGCGATGAACAGCACGCTCTGCCAGGGGCGTCCGCTGCCGTGGGACCGGAGCGCCGCACCGAGCGCCGAGGCCGCGACCACCAGTCCGAGCAGCAGCACCCGCTGCCAGACCCCGGCGCCCAGGATGTGCTGGCCCGGCGGTCGTGGGGGCCGTTCCATCGCGCTGGCGGAGAGCGGCTCCGCACCCGTGGCGACGCCGGTCAGGCCGTGGGTGAGCAGGTTGATCCAGAGGATCTGGCCGGCCCGCAGTGGCAGGGCCAGGCCGAACAGCGGACCGGCCAGCATCACCAGGATCTCGGCCGCGCCGCCGGCCAGCCCGTACACCAGGAAGCGGCGGATGTTGTCGTAGACCCGGCGTCCCTCCGCCACCGCGGTCACCACGGTGGCGAGTTCGTCGTCGGCGAGGACCAGGTCGGCGGCCTGCCGGGCGACTTCGGTGCCGCGCCGGCCCATGGCGACGCCGATGTCCGCCTGGCGGAGGGCCGGCCCGTCGTTGACGCCGTCGCCGGTCATCGCGGTGACGGCGCCGCGGGTGCGCCAGGCCTGGACGATGTCGAGCTTCTGCCGGGGGTCGGTGCGGGCGAACACCCGAACCCGGGTGAGGTCGCCGACCTGGGCCTGTGCCTCTCCGCTCACCACCGCCTCCGGCCCGGCGGACGCCTCCAGCAGTCCGACCCGCACGGCCAGGGCCCGGGCGGTGGCCGGATGGTCGCCGGTGACCAGGACGGGCAGGACGCCGGCTCGGCGGCAGGCGGCCAGCGTGGCGGCTGCGGCGGGCTTGGGCGGGTCGGCGAGCGCGGCCAGACCGAGCAGTCGCAGTCCGTGCTCGGCCTCCTCGGGCGGTTCGGGGAGGTGGTCGAGGCGCCGATCGGCCAGGGCGAGCACCCGGTAGCCCTCGGCGGCGAGAGCGGCGGCCGCGTTGCGGGCGCGGTCCAGCAGCTCCGGGGGCTCGGCCAGGACCGCGGGATCGAGCACGGCCTCCGGCGCGCCCTTGAGACAGGCCAGCAGCTTGCCGTCGGCGCTTCGGTGAACGGTGGTCATCCGCTTGCGGAGGCTGTCGAAAGGCGCCTCGGCGGCCCGGGGGCAGGCCTCGCGGAGCCGTACGTGGTCGAGGCCGGCCTTGTCGGCCGCCGTCAGCAGGGCGGCCTCGGTGGGATCGCCGAGCGCTGCCCACTGACCGTCTCCCTCCGTCGGCGGCCGTAGCGCGGCGTCATTGCACAGCGCGGCCGCGGTGAGCAGGCTTCGCACCTCGGCCCCGGCACTTCCGTCGAAGTCCGCGGCTCCTCCGTAGGGGTCCGCGGGTCTCCCGTGGAGTCCGATCCCACCGGCCGGTCCGTACCCGGCACCGGTCACGACGGCCGTCGCGTGCGGCGTCCAGAGCCGCTCGACCACCATCCGGCCCTCGGTGAGGGTGCCGGTCTTGTCCGTCGCCAGCACCGAGACCGAGCCGAGCGTCTCGACGGCGGGCAGCCGCCGGACGACGGCGTGCCGGGCCGCCATCCGGCGCGCGCCCAAGGCCAGGGCCAGCGTGACGACCGCGGGCAGCGACTCCGGCACGGCGGCGACCGCCAGGCTGATCGCCGTCACCCCCATCTCGCCGGGCGGCTGGTGCCGCAGCAGTCCCAGGACGAAGACCACCGCGCACAGCCCGACCGCCACGGCGGCCAGCACCCGCCCGAGCCCGGCCAGCCTCCGCTGGAGCGGGGTGGGTTCGGGCCGGGGCCGCAGCAGCGTGGCGATCCGGCCCAGCGCGCTGTCGGCTCCGGTGGCGGTGACCACGGCGAGCGCCCGGCCCCGCAGCACGACCGTCCCCGCCAGGACCGTGTCGTCCCCCGCTGCCCCGGCTCCGGCCCTCCTGGCCACCGGCACGGACTCCCCGGTCAGCATCGACTCGTCGAGCAGCAGGGCCGCCGCCTCGACAAGCCGCGCGTCGGCCGGGACGATGTCGCCCTCGGCGAGCGCCACGACGTCGCCCGGGACGATCCCGGCCGAGGGCACCTTGCGTTGCCCGCCGTCGCGCAGCACCCGCGCGGCGGGCGCTGAGAGCCGGGACAGGGCGGCGACGGCGTTCTCCGCCCGGACCTCCTGGACCACCCCCACGGCCGTGTTGACCACGATCACCAGCGCGATGACCACCGCGTCCGGGTGGTCCCCGATGGCCAGCGTCAGGGCGACGGCCGCGAGCAGCACGGTGATCAGCGGATCGCGGAGCTGAGCGCCCACCCGGGCCCACAGCGGCACCCGCCGGTCGGCCGTGACCTCGTTGGGGCCGTGTTCGGCGAGCCGACGGGCGGCCTCGGCGGCGCTCAGACCGCGCGCCGGGGCACGGGCGGCGACGGCCATGGCCCGGGCCGGTCAGCCCGCGAAGAGGTGCGGGTGGGGCGGGACCGTCACGTCCTCGTGCCGGTAGTGGTGGATCCGGGCGTCGGGTCCGGGGACGTACTCGGTCACCCGGCCGTCGTCGGCCCAGCGCACGTCGTACGGCGGGGTGCCGTCCGGGTGGTGCAGGCCGACGATCTCGCCGTCCCTGCGGGCCGCGCCCGGCCGGGTGCCCTGGACAATGATGCGGTCTCCCACGGCGGCTTCCATGCCGTCCTCCCTGGGTCGGTACCGGGCCGGGGCGCGCCCCGGCCGTTCGTACTCCCATCGCACCACTGACGGGGAGGCCCGGCAGGGGCCGGTCGGTCCTCGGCACCGGGCCCGCCGGCCCGGGCCGTGGACGCCCGCCCCCGGTGGACGGGGCCGCCGGGGACGGGAGACCCGCCACGGACGGCCCCTCGGGGCCCACCACCGGGGCCGTCAGGCCCTCGGGCGACCGGGTACGTGACCGGAAGACTGAGTTACGGGAGCCCTTGCCCCCCGCTACGGAGGAGGCGCGACATGTCCGCCACTGTCACCGCATCCGGGCATCCGTCCTCGCACACGTCCCTGCGCCGGCACGTCCTCAGGGCGACCGGCAGGGACCACAGCCCGCTCTGCCGCCCGCTCGACCGGGCGTACAGCCGCCTCGTGGCAGGGCTGGCGCTGGCGATGCTCGGCACGCTGGTCGTGGCCGTCGTCACGGCCCTGCTCGTGTACCGCGCCGAGACGCGCACCGCCCAGCAGACCGCTCGGCACCGGCACACCGTCACGGCGGTCACCACGGGCCCGGCGCTGTCGGCCGACCCCCGCGCGGGCGGCGGGCGGGAGTACGCCCCGGCCCGCTGGGTGTACCCCCTCGGGCCCGGCACCGGGAGCGTGCCCGTGCCGGACGGCACCCTCGCCGGGACGGCCGTCCGGGTCGGACTGAACGACGCCGGAAGCCCCGCCGGTGCGCCCGAGCCGGCCGATCTGATCCTCACCGACGCCGTGCTCGCCGGCTTCGGCACGGTGACCGTGCTCGGCTTCGGCGCGGAGGGCGCCTTCGCGCTGCGCCGGCACGGACTGGACCGGCAGGCGGAGAAGGGCTGGGAGGCCGCCTGGGAGCAGGTGGAGCCGCGCTGGTCCGGGCGGCGGTGAACGGCGTCAGAGATGGAAGCGGCGGGTCTCGCCGGGCCGGATCGTCGCCTCGGTGCCGCGCAGGCGGATCCGGACCGGTTCCTGGCGGTCCTCGCGCAGGCCGACCGTGACCGTCCTGCGGTCGACGGCGACGGTGAGGCCCCAGTGCCCCCGGTAGCGCAGGTCGAGTTCCAGACGGCCGAGGGCGGACGGCAGGCGGGGGTCGAGCCAGAGGGCGTCCTCGCGGACCTCCAGGCCGGTGTAGCAGCGTTGCAGCAGGTCGACCGCGCCCGCCATGGCGCCGAGGTGGACGCCTTCCGCCGTGGTGCCGTGCTGGCTGTCGCGGAGGTCCGCGACCAGGGCCTCGCGGAAGTGGTGCCAGGAGGCGCGGCGATCGGAGCGGGTGAGCACCCAGGCGTGCACCACGGAGCTGAGCGTCGAGCCGTGCACGGTGCGCCGCAGGTAGTAGTCGGTGGTGCGGCGCAGCAGCTCGTGGCCGGCCGGGTGGCCGAGGCGCCGCAGCAGGTCGCGGACCTCGCGGGCGGAGAACAGGAACCAGAGCATGAGCGCGTCGGCCTGCTTGGAGGCCTTGTAGCGGTTGACGGTGTCGCCCTCGGCCTCCAGGATCCGGTCGAGCCGGCGCAGGTCGGGGTAGCGGCGCCGGTAGCCCTCCCAGTCGAGTTCCGCCAGCCGCTCGTATCCGTCGAACTGGCTCAACACGCCGTCGTGGAACGGGACGTGGAGGTGTCGGCCGACCTCCTGCCAGCGGTCCAGTTCCAGGTCGTCCAGGGCGAGGCGTTCGCGCAACTCGTCGCGGCGGTAGCCGGGCAGGGTGTCCAGGGCGTCCCGGGCACGGGCCAGCACCCAGGAGGCCAGCACGTTGGTGTAGGCGTTGTCGTCCAGGCCGGGCCGGGCCGCCCAGGGGTAGGCGTCGTGGTACTCGTCGGGGCCGAGCACGCCGCGGATCGACCAGTGCTCGTGGGAACGGTCGTAGAGGGCGGCCGAGGACCAGAACCGGGCGATCTCCAGCAGCGTCTCGGCGCCGGCCGTGGCCAGGAAGTCCCGGTCCCCGGTGGACTGGTAGTACTGCCAGATGTTGTACGCGACGGCTGATCCCACGTGCCGCTGCAGGTGGCTGTGGTCGGGCAGCCAGCGGCCGGACAGCGGATTGAGGTGCAGCTGCTGGGACTCCTCCCGGCCGTCGGCGGCGCTCTGCCACGGGTAGGCCGCCCCGCGCAGGCCGAGTCCACGGGCCTGGCGGCGGGCGGCGTCGAGGCGGCGGTGGCGGTAGCGCAGCACGGCGCGGGCCAGCTCCGGGAAGCGCAGGTTGAGCAGCCGCAGCACGAACAGCTCGTCCCAGAAGACATGGCCCCGGTACGCCTCGCCGTGCAGCCCGCGGGCCGGGACGCCGACGTCCAGGTCGATCGAGTGCTCGGAGTAGGTCTGCAGCAGGTGGAACAGGTTCAGATGCAGCGGGCCGGCGCCGTCGAAGTCCGCCTCGATCCGGCAGCGCCGCCACAACTCCGCCCAGCGCAGCGCGTGTTCGGCCAGCAGCTGGTCGAAGCTCCCGGCCTCGGCGGCGAGCCGGCGGGAGGCGCGCAGCGGGGTGTCGATCGCCCGGTCGCGTGAGGTGTGCACCGCGACGGTCTTCGTCACGGTGAGGGGCCGGCCCTGTTCGGCGTCCAGGGTGAGGTGGTGGGCCGCCCAGCCCTCCCGGCACTCCGTACTCACCCGCGTCGCGCGGTCCGTACTCGTCCGGGCGCACAGGGCGATCCGCAGCGGGGAGTGGGCGGCACCGGCCTCCAGCCAGAGCAGACCCGCCTCGTCCACCCCCTGACCGGCCGGGACGAGGTGGCGCTCGGTGAGTCCCCGGTAGCGGGGCACGCCGGTGTTGGCGACATCGCCGTCCAGGGCCGAGCGGACCTCCAGCGGCCCGGACCAGTTCTCCGGGGTGAAGGTGCTCTCCAGGACGAGCAGGTGCGGCTGGGCCTGGCTGGCGAGGCGGCGCTGCACCAGGCGGGTCCGCCGCCCCCGTTCGTCCACCACCAGCGCGCTGCGGGTCAGCAGGCCCCGGCGCAGGTCCAGTTCCAGGGTCTGCTCGGCGGGCGGCCGGGCGAACCACGTGCCGTCGGCCGGGCGGAAGGTCAGTGGCAGCCAGTTCGGGCAGTTGACCAGGTCCTCGTTGGCGACCGTGCGCCCGGCGACCGTCGACTCGGCCCGGTCGTAGCAGCCCGCCAGATAGGTCCCCGGGTAGTGGACGCCGTCGGCGACGGACTCCGGCGCGGCGCCCCGGCTGACCAGGTAGCCGTTGCCGACCGCGCACAGGGCCTCGCGCAGCCCCTCCTCGACGGGGTCGGAGCCCTGGTAGCGGAGTGTCCACGGGTCCGGCATGTCCGGGTGTCCCGCCGGCGGGTCTGCTGCCACGACGCGACCTCCGTGCCGACTGGCCTGCCTCCAGTCTGCGCAGCCCGGCGCCGGACCGCTCGCCGTCGGCGTCGGCGTCGGCCGCCGGTCGGCTCCGCATGGGGCGTCGACCGGGGGCCGGCCCCGTCACCGGCGTGCCCCCCTCTGGGTTCGGCCCGCGAAGAACGTCGTTCGGCCCGCGACGTCTTTCGGCGGGCCGGTCGGGGCCGGTCGGCCCTGCCTTGGTGGGCGGCGGGCGCGGAGGCTGGAGGGGTAGCACGGCGAAGGCCGAGGAGGCGCCATGTCGACCGTCCACCCGCCGCGGAACACCGTCGAGGCCCTGCTGGCCGACGGCACCACCGTCGAACTCCGGCCGCTGGGCCCGGACGACCACCGGTCGGTGCTCGATCTGCACACCGAAGGGATGTCCGAGGAGAGCCGGCGGCTGCGGTTCCTCGGAGTGAGCCGCAACGCGCCGCAGCAGGCCGCCGACCGGCTGTGCGGGGCGCCGCGGCCCGGCCTGCTGGCGCTGGGCGCCTGGGCGGGGGAGGAGTTGGTCGGCGAGGCGGACTGCGAGCTGCTGGACGAGCCGCCGCAGACCGCCGAGCTGGCGCTCGCGGTGGCAGACCGCTGGCACGGCCGGGGCGCGGCCACCCTGCTGCTGGAACACCTGGTGCACGCCGCGCGGGCCGTCGGCATCCGCTTCTTCGAGGCCGACACCCTGTTCGGCAACCGGGCCGTCCACCAGGTCTTCGCCGACCTCGGGCTGCCGGTCGAGCGCCGTTACGCCCAGGGGGAGGTCAGGATCCGGGTGCCGCTGGACGACGAGGGCGGCGAGCGCTACCGCTCGGCCGTGGACGAACGCGGTCGCCGCGCCGACGTCGCGAGCCTGACGGCGCTGCTGCGTCCGGCCTCGGTAGCGGTGATCGGGGCGTCCCGGCGGGCGGGCTCGGTCGGGCGGACCGTTCTCGGGAAGATCCGGCGGGGCGGCTTCGAGGGCGAGGTCTGGGCGGTCAACCCGCACGCCCGGGAGATCGACGGCGAGCCCGCCCATCCGTCGGTCCGCGCGCTGCCCGCCGTGCCGGACCTCGCGGTGCTCGCGGTGCCCGCCGGAGCGGTCCCCGATGCGGCCGAGGAGTGCGGTGCCGTCGGCGTCCGGGCGCTGGTGGTGCTCACCTCCGGCCTGGGGCCGGAGGAAGCCCGCCGACTGATGCGGGCCTGCCGCCGGCACAGCATGCGACTGGTCGGCCCGAACAGCCTCGGCATGGCCCAGACCGATCCCACCGTACGGCTGGACGCCGAGTTCGGCGGCGCCTTCCCGAGGCCGGGCACCGCCGGAGTGGCCGTGCAGAGCGGCGGCGTGGGGATCGCGCTGCTCCAGCGGCTGGCCTGGCTGGGCATCGGGGTGTCGAGCTTCGTCTCACTCGGCGACAAGTACGACGTCAGCGGCAACGACCTGCTCCAGTGGTGGGAGTCGGACGGCCGTACCGACCTCGCGCTGCTCCACCTGGAGTCCTTCGGCAGCCCGCGCGCCTTCGCCCGTACTGCCCGCCGCGTCACCCGGACCATCCCGGTGCTGACCGTCGACGCCGGGCGCTCCACCGCCGGCCGCCGGGGCGCAGCCTCGCACACCGCGGCCGCCGCCACCCCCACCGTCACCCGGGAGGCGCTGTTCCGTCAGGCCGGCATCACCGCGACCCGCAGCATCGAGGAACTCGTCGAGGTGGCGGCCCTGTTGCACGCCCAGCCGCTGCCCGCACCGCGCGGCGCGGTCGCCGTGGTGTCCAACGCGGGCGGAATCGGCGTCCTGGCCGCCGACGCCTGCGCCGAGGCGGGCCTGACACTGCCAGAACTCCGCCCGGAGCTGGGTGAGTTGCTTCCGCCCGGCGCCTCCGTCCGCAATCCGGTGGACACCACGGCGGCGGTGCGCCCCACCGAACTCGCGCTGTTCCTGCGCGCGTTGGAGCTGGAGGAGGCCGTCGACGCGATCCTGGTCTGCCTGGTGCCGACGGCGCTGTGCGAGACCCCCGGCCAGGATCCGGCGCCCGCCCTCCTGGAGGGCCCGGCCCGACGCCGCGTCCCGATCGCGGCCGTGCTGCTCGACCAGCAGGTGCCCGTGCGCTACCGCGGCTGCGCCGACGGCGGCAGCCTTCCGGTCTACTCCGACAGCCTCTCCGCCGCCCGGGCCCTCGCCCACGCCAGGGACCGCGCCCGCCGGCTCGCCGAGCCGTTCTCGCCGGCGGCCGACGCCCCGGACTGTGACCGGCGCGCCGCCCGCAGTGTGGTGGACGGCTACCTCACCGCCCACCCCGAGGGCGGCTGGCTCGACCCGCTGTCCACCGCCGACCTGTTGGAGGCCTACGGGCTGCCGCTGACCACGACCGTCTGGGCCCGCGACGAACACATGGCGGCCGTCTCCGCCGACGGGCTGCGTCGCCTCGGGCACGAGGGGAAGGTGGTGCTGAAGGCGTACTGGCCCGGGCAGGTGCACAAGAGCGCCGCGGGCGCGGTGCGCACCGGGCTGGCCGGCGATTCCGACGTGCGCTCCGCCTACCGGGAGTTCACGCGTAGGTTCGGCCCGGATCTGGCCGGAGCGGTGGTCCAGCCGATGGCCGCGCCCGGTGTCGAGCTGCTCGCGGGAGTCGCGCAGGACCAGGTGTTCGGCCCGCTGATCGTCCTCGGCCTGGGCGGCACCGCCGCCGACCTGCTGGCCGACCGGGTGGCCCGGCTCGCCCCGCTGAGCGAACGCGACCTGAGCACCATGATCACCGAACTGCGCAGCGCGCCGCTGCTGTTGGGCAACGGCGGGGCGGCTCCCGTCGACCTCGCCGCCGTACGGTCCGTCCTCGCCCGGCTGTCCCGGCTCGCCGACGACTTCCCCGAACTCGTCGAGGCCGACCTCAACCCCGTCATCGCCCGCCCGGACGGCGCGCTCTGCGTGGACGCCCGGGTCCGCCTCGAACGCCGTCCGTCCTTCGACCCCTACCTGCGACGGCTGCGGCGTCCGACGGCCGCAGAAGGGGAGTGAACCGTCATGAAGCACAGCATCCTCGACGGAACGGCGGCCGACACCTTCCCCGCCGTCGAGTCCGCACGCACGCCCGCCCGCACCCGGGTCCGCGACTGCATGAGCCATGCCGCCGTCGCCGTCACCCCCCGCACCGACTTCGCCACCGTGGCCGCCGTGCTGATCGCCTCCCGGCTCGGCATCGCGCCCGTGGTGGGCGCGGACGGCACCGTCACCGGTGTGGTCGCCGCCTCCGACCTCCTCGCCGCCCATGCCGCGCAGGACCCGGACCGGGAGCTGCTCGCCCGGGACCTGATGGCCTCCCCGGCGGTCACCGTCACGGAGGACACGACCGTCACCGAGGCGGTGGCCCTGGTCGCCGAGCACTCCGTGCACCACCTGCCCGTCGTGGACGCCGACGGCCGCCTGACCGGCCTGCTCTCCACGCACGACCTGCTGGACGCACTGCGCCGCGACGACGAGGCCGTCCGCTCCGAGGCGTTCGCCCTCGCCCTCACCCCTGGCAGCGGAGTCGTCCCGGCCTCCCTGCACATCCGCTGCGAACGGGGCCTGCTCTCGGTCACCGGCCGCACCCGCACCCGCGGCGACGCCGCCACCCTCTGCCTCCAACTCGCCCGCATCGACGGACTCAGGGCCCTGGCCGACCACCTCACCTGGGACCTGGACGACATCGATCCGGGGCCGCCCGGTCGCTGACGGCGCGGACACCACGGGCTCCGGCGGTGGGCCGAGCGGGTGAGGCTCGGCGCAGCGCCGACCGGCCGCGTCCGGATCGTTCCGCGGTGGCGGCCGCTGCGTGATAGACGTCGGGGACGCGGCCGCCGCCGCGTGTCCACCCGCAGACCGGCGCCGAGGAGGGCGATGCGCTTGTCGGCCGACCACCGGTCCCCGGCACCCGGCGCGGACTCATCGGATCCGGCGGCGCTCGTCCGCACCTTCGGCTACCTGAAGCTGCTGGCGCTGTCGGCCGTCCTCGGGGTGCTGGTCTCGGCCGCGGCCTACGGCTTCCTCGCCCTGGTCTCCGAACTGCAGTCGGCGACCTACACGGACCTGCCGAAGGCGCTGGGCTTCCACGGGACACCGCCCTGGTGGCCGCTGCCGCTGCTGGGCGTCGCCGGGCTGCTGGTCGGCGCGGCCGTCCGCCACCTCCCCGGTACCGGCGGCCACGAACCGACCGCGGGCCTGGTGACCATGGGAGCCCCGAGCGCGATCGAGCTACCGGGAGTGTTCCTCGCCGCACTGGCCACCCTCGGCCTGGGCGCGGTCCTGGGACCGGAGGCGCCGCTGATCGCCCTGGGCGGCGGGCTGGCGGTGCTGGCGGTCGAGCGGCCCGGCCGGGACGTCGCCCCGCCGGTCGTCGCCCCGCCGGTCGTCGCCCCGCCGGTCGTCGCCCCGCCGGTCGTCGCCGTCGTCGGGGCCGCCGGAAGCTTCGCCGCCGTCAGCACGCTGCTGGGGTCGCCGCTGCTGGGCGCCTTCCTGCTGATGGAGGCCTCGGGGCTCGGGGGCCCGACGATGGGGGCGGTGCTGGTCCCCGGCCTGCTCGCCGCCGGTATCGGTTCCCTGGTCTTCCTCGGCCTCGGCAGCTGGACCGGCCTCGGCACCTACTCCCTGACGCTGACCGACGTGCCGCACGCGGACCGACCCGACCTCCCGGAGTTCGGCTGGGCGCTGGTGGTCGGGGTGGCGGCGGCCCTGCTCGGCGCCGGTATCCGTCGGCTGGCCCTCGTGCTCCGGGCGCGGGTCGAGCGGCGCAGGGTACCCGCGACGGTGGTGATGGGCCTGGTGGTCGCCGGGTGCGCCATCGCCTACGCCGAGGCCACCGGCAAGGGCGCGGCCGAGGTGCTCTACTCCGGACAGGGCGTGATGGGCCCACTGCTGGCGGGCCATGCGGGTTATTCGGCCGGTGCCCTGGTCCTGCTCGTCGCCTGCAAGGGACTGGCCTACTCCGCCTCGCTCAGCGCCTTCCGGGGCGGGCCGGTGTTCCCGGCGATGTTCGTGGGAGCGGCCGGGGGCACGGCCCTCTCCCACCTGGCGGGGCTGCCGATCACCGCCGCGTTCGCGACGGGGATCGGTGCCATGTGCGTCGCGCTGCTGCGGCTGCCGATGACCTCGGTGCTGCTCGCGACCCTGCTGCTGGGGACCGACGGGCTCACCGTCATGCCGCTGGTGATCGTCTCGGTGGTGGTCTCCTACGTCCTGACGCTGCGGATCGGTCCGAGCGGTGCGGGGGCGGCCGCCCCTGGGGTCCGGGGCTGAAGGGGAGACGGAGCACGGGGTTCGATGACCGGTGGGGTGTGCGGCACGTCAGGCGGGCGGTGGAGTCGGGCAGGAAGCGGTTCTCCGGTACCTGGGCCGGGGCGTTGCGGCAGCGGCTGCAGGACGCCGGCTTCATGAACCTGGGCATTCAGTTCGCCGCCCCCGATCAGGGTGGTCTTCTTCCTCGTGTCCTGGCTGATCGCCGTCGGCGTGGTGATCATCCTGGGGGCGGTGACGGGCATCGTCCGGCGGGAACGGGGCCTGTCGGTCACCGCCGGCCTGAAAGGACTGCCCCGGCCGGGGAAGCGCGGCCGGGGCTGAGGGATCACGGGGCGGAGCGACGTCCGGCCCGCAGCGGGTCAGGTACCGAGGAGCTTCGCCTTCTGGGCGGCGAACTCGGCCTCGGTCAGGATGCCCTGCTCCTTGAGGGCGCCGAGCTTCTGGAGCTGGGCGATCGTGTCGTCGGTGCTGCTGGGAGCGGCGGCCGGCGGCGGTTCCCGGTACGCGGCGGCCTGCGCGTCCTGCTGGGCCCACCGGCCTGCCTGCCGCCGTGAGACGCGGTTGGAGACGGCCGTGGCCGTCCCCGCGACCACGGCGGTGCGGGCCACTCCTCGAATCAGTCCGGGCACGGGTTCCTCCTTCGGTCGTGCTTCGGTCGGTGCGGGTCGTACGGCACCGGTCAGACCGGGCTGTCGGCGTCCTCGACGGCTGTCAGAGCCGCCAGGACGTCCTGGACCGGGATCCGACCGCTGGCGACGAGCTGGGCGCCGGCGCGGCGCAGGGCTCCCACCATCGGAGCGGCCCAGAGGTTCTCGTAGACGAGGACGGCGGCCGAGTTGCCGGGTTCCAGGGCCTTGGCCGCCTCGCTGATGTCGTCGTCGCCGAGCAGGCCCGAGGAGGCCCCCTCGAACACGGTGAGGTCGAGCTGTCCGTCGCCGGTCAGATCGGCGAGCTCCAGCGCGGTCAGCGAGCCGTCCGTCTCCTTCTTGACGAAGGTCAGGTCCAGGATCCGGATGATGCCCCGTTCGACCAGGTCCAGGAGCAGGGGCATGCCCTCGCCGGTCAGACGGGTACCGGGGAACTCCACGATCAGGTAGTCGATCGGACCGGTTTCGTTGAACTCTTCGTCGATGGTGTCGCTCATGGCAGCTCCTCGTGCTGTTCGGTGGGATCACCTGGGCCGCCCGGAGGCGTACCGCGGGTGCGGGCCGGGACGCGGCCGAGGCCGCTCCAGGTGGCGGGCAGCCGACGGGTGAAGGGGAAGCCGGCCAGGGTGATGCCGGCGGCGGCCAGAACGGCCACCTTCAGGCCGTTGAGCTGGGCCGTCCGGTAGGCCGAGACGACGGCGTCCGCCTCCTCCGGCGGGATCGAGGTCTTGGCGAGGGCAGCGGCGGCCTGGTCGGCCGGTACGAAGTTGAGCCCCGACTCGATCTGGACGCCGGCCTGTCGGCGGACCGTCTCCGAGATCGCCGGGTCCTCGGCCAGCGCTGCCGTGAAGGCGGCCGCCAGGGCGCTGATCACGATGGCCCCGATCAGCGCGGTGCCCAGGGACGACCCGAGGTTCTGGGCGGTGTACTGCAGGCCGCCGACCTCGCTGCGCTCGGACTCGCCGACGCTCGACTGCACGACGTTGCCCAGCTGGGAGGCGAGCAGGCCCATGCCGAGACCGAGCAGCGCCATCGCCAGGGCGAAGGACAGGTCGTCGAGTTCGGGCCTGATGGTGCCGAGCATCCACAGGGTCGCGGCGAAGAGCACCAGCAGGCCGGTCCGGACCACTGTCCGCGGGGACGCGAACCTGTTCAGCGCGGGGCCGCTCAGCGCCGCCACGAGCATCGTGACCGACACGGGCAGCAGTCTCAGCCCGGTCTCGAAGGCGTTTAGCCCCAGCACCACCTGGAGGTACAGCGGAATGGCGAAGAACAGGCCCAGCAGGATGACGTTCTGGCTGAACAGCATCAACAGGCCGGAGCGCAGGCTCGGAATGCGGAACAGGCTGAACCGCACCAACGGGTCCGCCCGGTGCTCCTCCCAGAGATGGAGGAGGTAGAGGAGGACGAGGCCGAGAGCGATGACGAAGACCGTCGGGGAGAACCCGAACACGGTGAACGGGGGGTTGCGCGGTTGGAGCCATCCCCACGAGCTGCTCTGCAGCACGGCCAGCACCACCAGGGCCAGTCCCGCGACCGACAGCAGCACACCGCCCAGGTCGAGCCGGGGCCGGGTCGCGGGCGCGGGCTGCGGCGCGATCCAGCGGATCAGGAGGAGGATGACCACCACGAGGACGGCCTCCCCGGCGAACACCAGGCGCCAGGTCAGGTACGTGGTCACCCACCCGCCGAGCAGCGGGCCCACCGCGATCCCCGCACCCGCGAGGCCGCCGATGACCCCGTAGGCGATCGCGCGGTCCCGGCCCTGGTAGGTGCTCGCCACGAGGGCGGCGAGGGCGGGGAGGACCAGCGCGGCACCGAAACCCTCGATGACGGACCAGCCCAGTGCCAGCACCCCGAGCGTGGGCGCGACGGCGGTGAGCGTCGATCCCACCCCGTAGACGACGAGCCCGCCGGCGAACACCCGGCGGCGACCGAACATGTCGCCGAGTTTGCCGCCGGTGATCATGAAGGCGGCCATGACCAGCGTGTAGAGCGTGATGACCGCCTGGATCGCCGTCACCTCGGTGTCGAAGTCGATGACCAGCTGGCTGATCGACACGTTCATCACCGATGCGTCCAGCACCATGAGGAACTGCGCCATCCCGAGGATGATCAGCGCCTTCCACCGGTTCACGACACCTCCCGAAGGGTTCACACGCCCGCGCGCGTCGACCCGGCCGTCGCAGACCGCGGCGGTGAGGAGCGGCGTGGTCGGCGGGGCCGGGCTCCGTGGGCCGAGCGCGGTGTGCGCTCGCGGGCCCGTTCCCCCGCGGCGACGGCGTCGGCGGTCATCGGTTCCACCGGGCCAGTGTGGCGGCCCCCGCCCCGGTCGGCCGCCCCTGGGCCGCCGATCGGGTGCAGACCCCGGGGCGCCGGTCACCTGTTCCGGGTGCTGAGGGCGTCACGCACGCACCCGCCGGTGCGCCGGGTGCGTGGCCGCCCTGACGCTCTCCAGGACGCGTGCGCCGGCGTGGGCCATCGCGCCGGTCAGGAGGAAGAGGGCGCTGATGAGGATCCATCCGTCCCTCTCGTCGACGCTCAGGGCGGCAGCGGGCGCGGGGCGGTGCGACGCGGGTGCACGTTCCGGAGCGGGGCGCAGCATCTCCTTCGCGATCGCGGCGACGCCCGACAGTGCGTGCCTGATCGCGCCGGCGACGATCATCGACGAGCCGATCACGACCCAGTCGACCCGTCCGAGCTCCGTGGGTCCGGCTGCGCCGGTGCGACGCGGTACCTGGTGGTGGGTGCCGGGCATGTGCCTCGCCTCCTTGTCGGATGCGGTGGGACGATCCCTATCTTCCGACGTTCGCAGGGTCCGCGCGGGGTGCCATGGGCCGTCCGGCCCACGACCCGGGGGCCGGACGCCCGCAGGGCTGCGCGTCACCGCGCCGCTCCTGGGGGCGACCGGGCGACGGGCAGGGCCGGACGGACCCCTGCCGCGGTCCGTGGGGCCCTGCCCGGCCGGAAGGGCCGGCCCTACGGTGGCCGCAGGGCTTCGGTTCCGAGGTTCTTCAGCCAGCCGAGCTAGCGAGGCGGTCGTTATGGAAGACGACTACCTGCTCCGTACCAGTACGGAGGCGTCCCCGGGCACCGCGTCGGTGGCCTTGGAGGGCGAACTCGACATCGCCACCGCGCCGCTCGTGATCGACGCCGTCGTGCGGGCCCTCGCGGCTCGCCCGCCACAGCTGGACCTCGACGTGGCGGCCCTCGCCTTCTGCGACGCCGCCGGTGTGCGCGCCCTCCTCCAGGCGCGCCGGATCTGCCGCGTGCACCACGCGGGGTTCCGGCTCGTCGGCGTCCGGCCCGGGCTCTGCCGGATCCTCGTCGTTCTGCGCCTCACCGACCTCCTGCCCGCTCCGGCCGAGCGGGTCGGGAGCCGGGCGGGTGCCGGCTCCCCGGATCCCCTCCACGCGACTTCTCCCCCCTCCCGCCTCCCGTTCCCGGCGAGGCTGCCGCTACCGAATGAGTCCATGTCATGACCAGCAGCGTCACCGATGCGGACCGCACCGCCCGGGCACCCGGACACCGCCCCTTCGCGACCGGGTGGACCGCCTTCGCCGCGATCATGCTGATTTCTGGAGGCATCATGGCGATCTTCGAGGGGATCGCCGGCATCGCCAAGGACAACCTGATAGTCGTCACCCGTCACTACGTGTACTCGATGAACACCACGGACGGGGAGGGATCCACCTGATCCTCGGGGCCGTCCTCGTCCTGGCCGGCGTGGCGCTGTTCAGCGGTGCCGTCTGGGCCCGTGTCGTCGGCGTGGTCGTCGCCGGGCTGGGAATGATCGCCAACTTCCTGTGGCTGCCCTACTACCCCGTCTGGGCGGTCGTCCTGATCGCGATCGACGTCTTCGTCATCTGGGCGCTGTGTGTCGGAACGGCCGGAAAGGAGACCTGACGGCCCGCAGGACGACCGTCCCGGGCCCGGACAGCGTGGCCGGCCCGGCCCCTGGCGACCAGCCGGGGGCCGGGCCGCTTCTCGCGGACCTCAGTCGTCCGCCGGGGCCGGCTCAGGAGTCGACAGCAGCCGGGCCAGTCGGCCCTGGCCCGCCACCACGTACCCGGTGCTGATCGCGAGCGTGACGGCCGTGAACACCACGATGAGCCAGCTGAGCAGGGTGAAGACCAGGCCGAGCGGACCGAACTGCGTCACACTGCGGTCCACCGAGCGGGGAATGTAGAGCCGCGACGCCGAGGAGAGCGCCGTCAGGGCGGCACCGGTCAGCACGGCCCCCGGCAGCAGCGGGAGCCAGCGGACACGGCCGCCGAGCAGCAGGTGTTGCGTCCACCACCAGAGAAGGGCGCCCGTGAGCAGGTAGAGGAAGATCCCGAGGCCGTGGCCCACTCCGAACCCGGACCGCACCTGCCCCTGGACGGTCAGGGCGGTGAGCCACACCAACAGCCAGGCGAGCCACCGCCAGGCCGCCAGGCGTCCCGACAGGTGGGGCAGGTGCCAGCTCCGCTCGCACAAGCGCTGCAGTACGCGGCTGCAACTCGTGGCCGAGAGCAGGGTGACCAGGACTCCGGCGGCGCCGAAAGCGTCGGTGGTCTGTGTCCGGTTGCTCCGAAGCACCTGTTTGACCTCGTCGAGCGAGGCGCCGCGCAGCCCCAGGACGGTGCGCAGGGACTCGGAGACGCTGTTGCGCACCGCCTGGGGCATGAACGCGGCCAGCACGAACAGCACCGGGACGGCGGTCAGGAAGGCCTGCGCCGCGAGGCGGGTGGCGGTGTCCAGGACGTGGACGTGGACCAGCTGTGCCACCAGCCGGCGCGGGAACGGGGCGTCGCGCAGCGTGGCCGTCCGCCCCCGCAGCCAGGTGGATCCGGCGCGGACCCACCGGGCGCGGCTGGGCCGACCACGCTGTTCCGTCACTTCGCCGTCCCTCCGATCGATGCCGGCGCTCCGGACGGGCGACGGGATCGCGAGGACACGCCGAGCACTCCGGATCCCGTCCAAGACTGGGCGACCGGATGGTCTGCGGCATCTCCGGCGGACCGCCGTTCGGCGCAACGGCCCGCAGCCCGCCGGCCACGGACCGCGGCTCTCGTCGTCCCCGCCGCCCGGCCGCCCCGCCCTGGGCCGGTCCGGCCCGTCGGTGGGGACCGTACGGCCCTGTCCGGCGCTTTCCGGCGGACGGACAGTGGAGGCGGAACCACCCGAGGAGGAGTGAGGACGATGCAGCACCGCAGCGTCAGCGACGTGATGACCCGTGAGGTCGTCACCGCCCGGCCCGACACACCGTTCAAGGAGGTCGCGGCGTTGTTCCACCGCAACGACATCACCGCCATCCCGGTGATCGACGACCAGGGACGGCCGCTCGGCATGGTGTCCGAGGCCGATCTGCTCCGCAAGGAGGCCGTCCTGCCCGACCCGGAGGGTCGCTCCCCCGGGCGCTGGCTCGACGCCGGGGACCGCGCCCGCGCCGAGGCGGAGACCGCCGGCGGACTGATGACCAGCCCCGCCGTCACGGCCCGCCCGGGCTGGTCGGTGCCGGAGGCCGCCCGTGCCATGGACAAGCACAGGGTCAAGCGGCTGCCCGTGGTGGACGAGGTGGGCCGACTGGTCGGCATCGTCAGCCGCCGCGACCTGCTGGAGGTCTTCCTGCGCCACGACGCGGCCATCCGGGACGAGATCAACCACGACGTGCTCGGCCAGACCCTCTGGCTCGCCCCCGGCGACGTGCGGGTCGGCGTGCACGAGGGCGTCGTCACGCTGAACGGGCGGCTGCCGCGCCGCAGTCTGATCCCGATCACCGAGCAGCTCTGCCGCGCCGTGGACGGCGTGGTCGCGGTGCACGCCAGCCTCGACTGGACCGAGGACGACACCGAACCTCGCCTGGAGCACCCCCGCGCCTACCACGCCACGTCTTAGGAGGCCGCCGTGACCAGCACACCGAGCACCGTCGCCGACGTGATGACCCACGCCGTGGTCGCCGTCGGCCGTCACGCGGACTTCCGGGAGGTCGCCGAGACCCTGCAGCGCTGGCGGGTGAGCGCCGTGCCCGTGCTGACCGGCGACGGCCGGGTGGTCGGGGTGGTCTCCGAGGCCGATCTGCTCACCGCCCGCGACCGCGACGGCGAGCGCGCCGACGCCCTGACGGCCGGGCGGATGATGTCCGTCCCGGCGGTCACCGTGCACCCCGGCAGCCCGCTCAACGAGGCCGCCCGGGCGATGGCCCGGGGCCACCTCAAGCGGCTCCCGGTGGTGGACGAGGAGGACTACCTGGTCGGCATCGTCAGCCGGGGCGACCTGCTGAAGGTCTACCTGGGCGACGACCGCGAACTCGCGGACCGGGTCCGCTTCGAGCTCGTCGCCACCTTCGGCCCGGAAGCCGGGCTGGGCACCGACGTCCGCTCCGAGAACGGCCGGATCACCCTGACCGGCGGCCTGCCGGACACCGTCTCCGCCGGCATCCTGGAGCGCCTGGTGCGCTCCGTGCCCGGCGTGGTCGGCGTCGAACTCAGGCTCGCCGCCGCGGCCTGACGGGGCCCGAGCCGTGCTGCTGCCCGCCGCCGACCGGCCCGTCCCCGGCCGCACCGGGCACCGCCCCGGCCCGGTCGCCTTGGCGGTGACCGACCGGCCCGGTGCCCGGCCGCCGTCGTCCCGCGCGGCCGACCCGGTGCGCCCGGCGGCGCGAACGCGCAGAATCGGTGATGTCACCGTCGGCGCGTCCCAGGGAGCAGGCCATGGACACCCCCCAACCCGTACGGGTGTTCCTCTTGGACGACCACGAGGTGGTGCGCCGCGGCGTCCGAGACCTCCTGGAGGCCGAGGAGGACATCGAGGTCATCGGCGAGGCCGCCACCTGCGCCCAGGCCCTCGCCCGGGTGCCCGCGCTGCGCCCGGACGTCGCCGTGCTGGACGTACGGCTCCCCGACGGGGACGGCGTGAGCGTCTGCCGGGACCTGCGCGACCGGATGCCCGACCTGGTCTGCCTGATGCTGACCTCCTTCGACGACGACGACGCCCTGCTCGACGCGATCATGGCGGGCGCGGCCGGCTACGTCCTGAAGCAGGTCAAGGGCGTCGAACTGGTCAGCGCCGTCCGCACGGTGGCCTCCGGCCAGTCCATGCTCGACCCCGCCACCACCCGCAAGCTGATGGAGAGCCTGCGCCACCACGAGGAGAGCGAGACGGACGCCGCACTCGCCGGGCTCACCCCGCGCGAGCGGGAGATCCTCGTGCTGGTGGGGGAGGGCAGGACCAACCGGCAGATCGGCCAGGAGCTCTACCTCGCCGAGAAGACCGTGAAGAACCACGTCTCCCGGCTGCTCGCCAAACTGGGCGTCGAACGCCGCCTCCAGGCGGCCGTCCTCGCCGCCCACGCCGAGGAGCCTGCCGAACCGCGTCACCCGCGCCGGGTTTGAGCCGACCGGGCCCGGAGAGGGAGCCGAACGGCCCAAGCCCCCCGCCGGAACCCGGCCGCACGGTGGAAGTGACCCACCCGTCATGACCGAGCAGACGGCGATGGGGTACTGGAACGACCACGGTACGAACGGGCGGGGCCTCGGCCCGGTGACCACGTGCCCGCCGCTCTTCCAGGACACCTCCCGGCTCCTCCAGGACACCTCGCGCCGCTGCGCCGAGCCGTCCGTCTCCGGCTGACACCGATCCGGGAGGCCGCCATGCCCGCCCTCGCCCTCGACGCCGCCGGCCTGGAGAAGCTCGTCTCCGCCTCCGTCGCCGCACCCTCGATCCACAACAGCCAGCCCTGGCGCTTCCACCTCCAGCCGGCCACCTCCACCCTGGAGGTCCGGGCCGACCGCGGCCGCGCCGTCACGGCCGCCGACCCCCAGGGCCGGGCGCTGCACATCTCCGTCGGCGCGGCCGTGCTCAACCTGCGGGTCGCCGCCCGCCACCTCGGATGGGCGCCCGAGGTGCGGCTGCTGCCCGACCCGGCCGACCCCGACCTGTTCGCGGCCGTCCGACTGGACGCCGCGGCCGCCGCGCCCGTCCCGGGCACCGACCGGCTGTACGAGGCGATCTGGCGCCGGCACTCCATCCGGACACCGTTCACCGGCGAGCCCGTTCCCCCGGCCGTCCTCGACGAACTGGTCGCGGCCGCCCGCACCGAGCGCACCGCCCTCCAGCTGCCCGACCACGCGGAGACCGTCCGGCTGCT
Organism: Kitasatospora sp. NPDC059648; assembly: GCF_042734825.1. Classification (NCBI taxonomy): domain Bacteria; kingdom Bacillati; phylum Actinomycetota; class Actinomycetes; order Kitasatosporales; family Streptomycetaceae; genus Kitasatospora; species Kitasatospora sp. NPDC059648. Next base: position 81,759 of record NZ_JBHWDU010000015.1, read on the forward strand.
CCACCTCACCGCCGAGGCCGAGCGCCGCAACACCACCGACGACGCCCAGCGCACCGAGAGCCGCAGCTGGATCCGCACCGCCGGGGACGCCCCGCCGTACGGCATCCCGGTCAGCGCGCTGGGCCCCCAGGACCAGGCCGGCCACCTGCCCATGCGGGACTTCGCCGCCCTCCACGCCGCCGAGCACCAGGCTCCCGCCCCGTTCGAGCACGAGCCGCGCATCGCGGTCCTGACCACCGAGCACGACACCCCCGAGGAGTGGCTGCGCGCCGGCCTCGCCCTGGAGCACGTCCTGCTCGCCGCCACCGTCCACGGTGTCCGCGCCTCCCTGCTGCACCAGGCCATGGAATGGCCCTACCTGCGCTGGGAGGCCCGCGACCCGCACCGGGGCCCCGGCTACGTCCAGATGCTGATCCGCCTCGGCTACGGCCCCGAGGGCGCCCCGACGCCACGCCTCAGGGCCGGGGAGGTGCTGGACCGCGAGGAGTAGCGACCGGTCGGTCCCGGGCGGCCTCAGGACTCCGGCAGGGGAACCCGCCAGACCAGTTCGGTGCCACCCGCCGGGCGGGTGCGGGCGGTGAAGGTGCCGCCCAGGGCGGCGGCCCGGTCGGCGAGGTTGGTGAGCCCGCTGCGGCGGCCGCCCTCGGGGAGGCCGACGCCGTCGTCGACGACCGTGACGCTCAGGTCCTCCTCGGCGGCGACCGAGGCGTCGACGGCGTGGGCCCGGGCGTGACGGGCGGCGTTGGAGAGGGCCTCCTCCAGGACCGCGACGGCCGCGTCCGCGATCTCGGCGGGCACGGTGGCGTCCAGCAGGCCGGTCATCCGCAGAGCGGGGGTGAAGCCGAGGGAGCGGGCGGCCCGGTCGACGACGTCGACGAGGCGGGTGCGCAGGCCGCTCGCCGCCGGGCCGGACTCCCGCAGCCGCAGGCCGAAGATGGTGGCGCGGATGGTCTTCGCCGTCTCGTCCAGGTCGTCGATCGCCCGCAGGACGCGGTCGGTCGCCTCGGGGTGCTCGATGAAGCGGGTGGCGCCCTGGAGGGTCATCCCTGTGGCGAACAGCCGCTGGATGGCCAGGTCGTGCAGGTCGCGGGCGATCCGGTCGCGCTCCTTGAGCAGCGCCACCTGCTCGGAGTCCCGGCGGCGCTCCGCGAGCTCCATCGCCACCGCCGCCTGACCGGCGAAGCCCAGCAGCGGCCCGGACTCCCCCTCCTCGAACAGCGGCGCGCCGGCCGCCCTGGCCAACAGCAGCACGCCGCGGACCCCGCGCTCGGCCGTGCCGACGGGCACCGCCACCGCCGGGCCCAGGCCCTGCCAGCGCGGCGTTCCGGCGGTGATCCGCGGGTCCTTCTGGACGTCCGGACTCACCACCAGGCCACCGGTGCGGAAGGCCGCACCCATGAACGAGCCCTCGACCGAGAGCACCAGACCGCGGTGCTGCTCCGCACCGAGCCCGACGGCGATCCGCACTTCCAGCTCCCCGGTGTCCGGCAGCGGCACGGCGACGACCGCGAGGTCCGCGCCGGCGATCTCGGTGGCCCGGGAGAGCAGCAGGTCCAGCACCTCCTCCTCGGCGCTGCCCGAGAGCAGGGCGCTGGTGACCTCCGCACTCGCCTCCAGCCAGCGCTGACGCCGTCTGGCCCGGTCGTAGAGCCGGGCGTTGTCGATCGCGACCCCGGCGGCGACGGCGAGCGTGGCGAGCACCGACTCGTCCTCCTCGTCGAAGTCGCCGCCGCCGCGCTTCTCGGTCAGGTACAGGTTGCCGAACACCTTGTCCCTGATCCGGATCGGCACCCCCAGGAAGCTGTTCATCGGAGGGTGGTTCGACGGGAAGCCGTACGAGGACGGATGGTCCGAGATCCGGGTCAGGCGCAGCGGCTCGGGATGGCGGATCAGCTCGCCCAGGATGCCGTGACCGGAGGGCAGGTCGCCGATCAGCTTGACCCGGTCGTCCTCGATGCCGACCGGGATGAACTGGGACAGCCGTTGGCCCTCGCCGATCACTCCCAGGGCGCCGTACTCGGCGTCCACCAGGGTGACCGCCGCCTCCACGATGTGCTGGAGGGCCTGGGACAGCTCCAGGTCGCGCCCGACCGACAGCACCGCCTCCAGCAGGCTGTGCACACGGTCGCGCGTGCCCCGGGCCGTGTCCAGCCGTGCCTGGAGCTCCTCCAGGAGCTCGTCCAGGCGCAGCTTCGGCACAGGGGCCGAACTCTCCGGTGCGCTGGCCAAGGAATCCTCCACGCTCGCCCCCTGCCACTGACCAGCGTAGACGTGCGAGCCGTGCTCCGCCGGACACCGAAGGGGCCCATCGGCCCACCGGCCGGAGCCTACCGGGCCCCTGCCGACGGCGCACCGGCGGCGGACGCTGGAAGTGTGAGAGGAACCGGCCCGGCTCCGCCGCCCCGAGAGGAGTGTTCAGGGCATGAAGGCGCTCACCTACCACGGACCCGGCCGCCGTACCTGGGGCGACGTCCCCGACCCGGTCGTCCGCGACCCGGAGGACGCCGTCGTCCGCGTCGACGCGGTGACCATCTGCGGTACCGACCTGCACATCCTCAAGGGTGACGTCGCCGAGGTGGAGCAGGGCCGCGTCCTCGGGCACGAGGCCGTCGGCACCGTCACCCGGACGGGCCCGGGCGTCCGTACGGTCGCGGCCGGCGACCGCGTCCTGGTCTCCTGCATCTCCGCGTGCGGCCGCTGCGCCTACTGCCGCGGCGCGAGCTACGGCCAGTGCACCGGCGGTGGCGGCTGGATCCTCGGCCACCTGATCGACGGCTGCCAGGCCGAGCACGTCCGCACCCCCTTCGCGGACACCTCCCTCCACAAGCTGCCCGAGGGCGTCAGCGACGAGGACGCCCTGCTGCTCGCCGACATCCTGCCCACCTCGTACGAGGTCGGGGTGCGCAACGGCCGGGTCGGCCCCGGCGACACGGTCGCGATCGTCGGCGCCGGGCCGATCGGGCTCGCCGCGATCCTCACCGCACGCCTGTACAGCCCGTCCCGGATCGTCGCCGTCGACCTCGCGCGGAGCCGCCTCGACGCCGCCGGGCGCTTCGGCGCCGATGCCACGCTGACGGTGGACGAGGCCACCCCGGAGGCCGTGCGCGAACTGAGCCGGGACGGGCTCGGCGTGGACGTCGCGATCGAGGCGGTCGGCGTGCCCGAGTCCTTCGAGCTGTGCACCCGTCTGGTCCGCCCCGGCGGCCGGGTCGCCAACGTGGGCGTGCACGGCAAGCCGGCGGTGCTCCACCTGGAGGACCTCTGGATCCGCGACGTCACCGTCACCACCGGGCTGGTCGACACCGACAGCACCCCGCTGCTGCTCGACCTGCTGGCCGCGGGCCGGCTGGAGGTCGGCGGACTGGTCACCCACCGCTTCGGGCTCGACGAGATGCAGGACGCGTACGACGTCTTCGCCGGCGCGGCCGACACCGGAGCCCTCAAGGTCGCGCTCTTCCGGACGTGACCTCCCGCGCGCAGGAGCCGCAACCATGACCGAACACACCGAACCCGACGCCATCGCCCGCCGGATCGCCCAGCGCTGCGACCAACTCGGCCTGAGCGAAGGGATGCTGGCGTACCGGACCCACATGTCGCCGGCCTACCTTCGGCAACTCCTGCGCAACGGGCCGGAGTTCGACGAGGAGGCGTTCCTCCGGATCGCCACCGCCCTCGGCACGACCTGGCCGGAGCTGCTGACCGGCCGGCGCCCCGACGCCCCGCCGGGACAGGCCGGTGCCGGCCCGCGCCCGCTCCTGCTCCACCTGACCGGACCCCAGTGCTGGGAACTGCTCGGCACCCGCGGTGTCGGCCGGATCGGCCTGCCCGGGCGCGCGGCACCGGTCGTGCTCCCGGTGAACTACGCGGTCGACGCCCGGACGATCGTCTACCGGACCTCCCCCCGGGGCGCCGCCGCCCCCGCCGAGGGCTCTCCCGCCTCCTTCCAGGTCGACCACATCGACGACCACCGCAGCCAGGGCTGGAGCGTCCTCATCCTCGGCGAGGCCCACCGCATCGACGACCCGGAGGAGGAGCGGCGGCTCTCCGCCCTGCCCGGCGCCACGCCGTGGGCGGGCGGCGCCCGCCCGCTGTGGGTCCGCGTCAGCCCGAGTGAGATCGCCGGCCGCCGGATCGGCACGGGGTGACGCCGCCGCCTGCCGACCCGCAGGGGCCGGCCGGCTAGCGCGGCAGCAGCACCGCGACGCCGGTCACCCGGTCCGCGGCGAGGTCGGCGAGCGCGGTGTCGGCCTGCCGTAGCGGGTAGCGGTTGACCCGCACCTCCGGGCGGGTCCGGGCGGCTTCCGCCAGGAAGGCGCGGCCGTCGTCCCGGGTGTTGGCGGTGACGCTGCGCAGCGTGCGTTCCTGGAAGAGGTGGCGCTGGTAGTCGAGCGGGGGTACGTCGCTGAGGTGGATGCCGGCGACGGCGAGGGTGGCGCCGCGGTCCAGCGCGCTCAGGGCGACCGGCACCAGTTCGCCGGCCGGGGCGAAGAGGATGGCGGCGTCCAGCGGTTCCGGTGCGGGGTCGTACGAGTCGCCGGCGAAGGCCGCGCCCAGCTCCAGGGCCAGCCGGCGGGCCGCCGCACCCCGGGTGAACACGGCGACCCGGGCGCCCCGGGCCAGGGCGATCTGGGCGGTGAGGTGGGCGGAGGCGCCGAAGCCGTAGATGCCCAGGAGGCCGCCGGGCGGCAGGTCGGCCCGCTCCAGCGCGCGGTAGCCGATGATCCCGGCGCACAGCAGCGGGGCGAGTTCCTCGGCGGGTGGGCCCTCGGGCAGCCGGTAGGCGAAGCGGGCGTCGGCGGTCGCGTGGTCGGCGTAGCCGCCGTGCCGGTCCCACCCGGTGTAGTGCGACTGCGGGCAGAGGTTCTCCCGCCCGTTCCGGCAGTACGCGCAGGCGCCGCAGGTCCGGGCCAGCCAGGCGATCCCGGCGCGGTCGCCGGTCGTGAAGTCCCCGACCGCGGAGCCCACCGCCCGTACGCGTCCGACTACCTCGTGCCCGGGCGTGCACCTGGGCACCCTGGGGGAGAGGTCCCCCTCCGCCAGGTGCAGGTCGGTGCGGCAGACCCCGCACGCCTCCACCTCCACCAGGATCTCCCCGGGCTCCGGCTCGGGGACCTGCCGCCGCTCCCACTCCAAGGGCCCCGGGCCCGCGCCGCCCACCGGGCCGGGGTGCGCCACCACCCACGCGCCGGTCCCACCCGGCGCCAGTCCCGTCGTGTCCATCACCGACTCCCGCCGTCCACCGGACGCAAGGCTGCTCCTCCCAGCCTGCGCCCGGGAGGGGCACGGTGCGAGACCGGGCGCGGGGCCGACGGGGCCGGGGGGCGTCGGGCCCGCACCCCCGAGGGGCCTGGGCGAGTCGGCCGACGGCGGCACGCATGAGCCTCGTCGGGGCCTTGCCGGTCGGCCGCGCGTCCTACCCGGCCGCCGACCCCAGGCGTGCGGTCCTCCACGCCGTCGTGGAGCGGGAAGCCGGGCGAGTCCTGTCCTTCGGGGCCGATCCCGGCGCGACGGCCCCGGGTCCGCGTGCGGCGGCCGCCGGCGGCGGTGCCGGACCCGCACCACCTGTCCTGCTGTCTGACAGGCTCACGGGCCGATCCTGGGCCGTCGATGACGTGGTGTCAAGTCGTCGTTCGCCCGTTGTTCACTGGTTGAGGGTGGCGGGGTTCCCTGATCGTCTCCGTCATCTGCCGCTTCGGTTCCGCTCGTGTACGGACTCCCGAGGAGGGACAAGTCCACAACTGATCGGATTTGATCGGACAGCTTCGGCGAGGCAGGCTCAGTGCGCACAGTGGCGGATCCGCCACGGTCCGGCACGGAGGGAGCCGCATGTCCGGGACCGAGCACACCGAACCGACCGCACATGTCGTCGTCGGGTACACACCCCAAGACGGTTTCGTCGCCGTCCAGCTCAGCCCGCCCCCGGCGGAATACGTGTGGCACGACCGGCGGGCCGAGCACCAGCAGGAACGGTTCGGCCCGGGAAACCGCTACCAGCAGTGGCTGGCCGTCGACCTCGCCACCGGCGCCGTGTGGTTCGGGGACACCGACTGGCGGGCGCCGTCGGAGGATCCCTCCGCGGAACTCCCGGGACATCGGCGGGCCGAGGCCGGGGACGGGGCCCTGCCCTCGCCCGCCGTCCTCGTCCACCCGTTCAACCACCGTGCCGGCGACGGCCAGGGCCGGTGCACCTGGCGGTTCTTCACGGCCGCGGAGCTCCATGAGCTGTCCGAACGGGTACTGCCCACGGTCCAGCGGGTGATCGACTCCCTGCACCGGGTGGGTCCGGCCGGCGACCTGGAGTGGTCCGCCGAGGCCGCCACGGCCTGGTCCGATCTCGAACGGGCCTGCGAGCACAGCTCCGACGCGACGGGCGCGGTGGTCTGGGCCGACCCTCGTACGAGCCGGGTCCCCGGCACGCGGGTCGAGGTGGCGGAGTTCCTCGCCCGGAATCCGGAGCTGTGCGATCCGTCCTGGTCGACGGCCACCGACGCGGAGCTCGACGCCTACGCCGCCTACGAACCGGTGTCCGGTTACGGCGGAGTTCCGGGGCGGATGTGCGCTCCGGCGCACGTTCACATCGAGGAGGGCTACACGTTCTACGGCCACCGCGCGGCGCTGTACGCCTACCGTGCGGCCGCCTGCGGCGACCGCACGCCGGTCGAGGCCCGGATCTGGCTCCGGACCACCGACGCCGGGCGCACCGCCTGGGAGGCCGCCAAGGTCGTGGGCGCGAGTCTTGCCGACGCCCCGGACTGCGTGCTCGGCCACCTCGCCGAGACGTTCCGCGGTGCCGCGGACGACGACGGTGTGGTCCTCACCGGATTGCCGGCCTATCTGTGGCAACAGCGGGCCGAGGAGAGGACGGCGGTCGACGAGACGCTCGCCGCCACCGGGGAGGAGCTGAAGCGGCTGGAGGAGATGGTCACGGAACTCCGGCGCGTGCGCAACACCGTCCTCACCCGGGTCCTCAGCTGGACCGACGGGCGGGACGACGAGGAGATAGCCGGCCTGGCCACGATGTCCCCGATGGCCGTGGCCGAGTGGCGTGAACGGCTCACGGGGGACCGGGGCGACCGGCCGGAGTAGGGCCCCCGCGGGAGGGCCCGCCCGCGGAGGCCCCGGCGGGAGGGGTGTCCGCGGCGGCCCCTCCCGGCGGGCGGGGTGTCCGGCGACGTCCGGTTCGTCGCGTACGCCTCAGGAGAGCGCGGCCAGTGCCTGCGCGGCGAGCATCTGCTCCAGGGCCAGCAGGGCGTGCGGGGCGTGCCGGGTGTCGATGCGGACGGCGTAGATGAAACGCGTCAACTCCGGCTCCGCCAACGGGCGCGCCACGACCCGGGTGGTGCCGCGGGGGAGCGCCAGCTGCGGCATGACGGCGACGCACAGGCCCGCGGCCACGAAGCCCAGCACGGTGTTGAAGTCGTCCCCCTCGTACTCCAGTCGCGCCCGGAACCCCGGCGTCTTGGCGATCTGGGCGAGCAGTTCCAGGCGCAGCGCCGCTTCCGGAGCCGCGATCCAGGTCTCGGACGCCAGGCTGGCCAGGTCGATGACGTCCCGGTCGGCGAGGTGGTGGCCGGTCGGGACCACCGCGACGACCGGATCCCGCGCGATCAGCGTCCGGCGCAGCGTCCGGGGCGGCGGCTGGGGTATGAAGTCGTAGTCGTAGCTGAGGGTCAGGTCCATGTCTCCGCGCTTGAGGCGGCTGTAGCCCGCTTCGGGCTCAAGCTGGGAGAGGCTGACCTGAACGTCCGGGTACGTCGTGTGCAGCTGTGCCAGCGCCTTCGGGACGATGCTGGTGGCTGCGGAGGCGAAGGCGGCGAGCCGGATCCGTCCGGCCGTGCCGGCGCGCATGGCGTCGAGTTCGACGGACGCCGCCGCCAGGGCGCTCCTGACCCCCTGCTCGGCGTCGAGCAGGACCTCGCCGGCCGGGGTGGGCCGCACGGGCCGGCGCTCCAGCACTCTGAGACCCGTGCGGCGTTCGAGTTCGGCGATCTGCTGCGAGACGGCGGGTGGGCTGTAACCCAGCTCGCGTGCGGCGGAGTTGAAGGATCCGTGGCGGACCACGGCTTCGAGGGTGGCGAGCAGACGGGGGTCCAGTCTCTGCATGGAGTTAACGCTCACTTAACTGTCGCGAAGACGTCTTTTCTTGTACTTGAAGGTGAACGGCAGCAGGATTCTTGCTTGCGGCCCGGATGTGCAAGCCAACGCCTCCGCGCAGTGGCCGATCGCCTCGCCCCGCGGTTGCCTCCGTGTGCCGCAGCGCCGTGCACCCCCTCCTGCGTCGCCCGCCCGCCCGAACGCGTGGCCGGGCGGGCGACGCAGGAGACGGCCGTTGACATCGGACCCAGCCCTGGAAGGAAGTGCTGTGCGCAGGCCCCTCTCTGCCGCGAGCGCCCGCCTGGGCCGTGCTTCCCGGCGGGCCGTGCGAACTCTAGGACAGTCCAAGGGGGTTGAGCCGTCGAGCCGAGGGCCTTGACATCATCGCACGGATCCCCCAGGATCAGCCCGTGAACCTGTCAGACAGCCAGACAGCCAGGCCGATGCCCCGGCGCGTGAGCGCGATGGAAGCGGTGTTCGGCCATCTCCGCGGTGCCATCGAGCGAGGCGAGTACGTGGTGGGGGACAAGCTCCCCTCCGAAGCGGAGCTCTGCCGCACCCTGGAGGTCAGCCGGCCCGTGCTGCGGGAGGCGCTCAGGGCGCTCCAGACCATGGGACTGACCGTCTCCAAGACCGGGAAGGGCACCTTCGTCGTGGCGAACACGGTCGAGGACCCCACCTTCGGCGACTACGCCGCCAGCGACCTCCTGGAGGTGCGCCGGCACGTCGAGATCCCGGTCGCGGGGTACGCGGCTCTGCGCCGCACCCCGGAGGACCTGGACCACCTGGCCCACCTGCTCGACCGGATGGAGCGGGAGACCGACACCACGGCGTGGGTCGCACTCGACACCGTCTTCCACCTGGCAGTGGCCGAAGCCTCCCGCAACCCGGTCTTCCGCAAGGTCATCGAGGAGATCCGCGACGCACTGGCGCGTCAGTCGGCCTTCCTCAACGAACTGGGCGATCGACGCGAGCAGTCCAACTGCGAGCACCGGGCGATCGTCGAAGCCCTGGCCGACGGCTCCGAGCCGGACGCGGTGGAAGCCATGTCCCACCACCTGAGCCGGGTCGAGGCGACCCTCACCGACATCGTGCGCCCCCAGCGCGCGAACACACCGACAGAAGGCAGACCCGAGGCGTGAGCGAGCATTTCCTCAAAGACGAGAAGCGCCCCTCCACCCGTCACGTCGACGCCGGGGACACCGGCTACAGCAAGTCCTTGAAACCCCGGCACGTCAACATGATCGCCATCGGCGGTGCCATCGGCACCGGCCTGTTCCTCGGCGCGGGGGGCCGTCTCGCCCAGGCGGGGCCCTCCCTGTTCGTGGCCTACGCCGTCTGCGGCGTCTTCGCGTTCCTCGTCGTGAGAGCGCTCGGTGAACTCGTCCTGTACCGGCCGTCATCCGGAGCCTTCGTCTCGTACGCCCGGGAGTTCCTGGGCGAGAAGGGGGCGTACACCGCGGGCTGGATGTACTTCCTCAACTGGGCGACCACCGGTATCGCCGACATCACCGCGGTCGCCACGTACACCCACTACTGGCACCTGTTCTCGGACGTCCCGCAGTGGGTGATCGCGCTCGTGGCCCTGGCGCTCGTCCTCACCGTGAACCTCATCTCGGTGCGGATCTTCGGTGAACTGGAGTTCTGGTTCGCCATCGTCAAGGTGAGCGCGCTGGTCGTCTTCATGGGCATCGCCATCGTTCTCCTGGTCACCCGGCACCCGGTGGACGGCACCGTGCCCGGTCCCTCCCTGATCGTCGACAACGGCGGCGTCTTCCCCAACGGTCTGCTGCCGATGCTGCTGATCATCCAGGGCGTCGTCTTCGCCTACGCCTCCGTCGAACTGGTCGGCGTCACCGCGGGCGAGACGGAGAACCCCGAGAAGATCATGCCGAAGGCGATCAACTCGATCATGTGGCGGGTGGGCCTGTTCTACGTCGGCTCGGTGCTCCTGCTGTCGATGCTGATGCCGTGGAACAGGTACACCGGCGGCCAGAGCCCGTTCGTGACCGTGCTCTCCCACATCGGCGTGCCGGCGGCCGGCAGCGTGATGAACCTGGTGGTCCTCACCGCGGCGATGTCCTCGCTCAACTCCGGTCTCTACTCCACCGGCCGCATCCTTCGCTCCATGGCCGTCAACGGCTCGGCCCCGCGCTTCACCGCCCGGATGAGCCGCACCCAGGTGCCCTACGGCGGCATCCTGCTCACCAGCGGCATGTGCGTTCTCGGCGTGGGCCTCAACTTCGTGGTGCCCGCCGACGCGTTCGAGATCGTGCTCAACCTCGCGGCGATCGGCATCCTCGCCACCTGGGGCATGATCATGATCTGCCACCTCTTCTTCTGGCGGAAGACCCGGGCCGGCGAACTGACCCGCCCCGGCTACCGGCTGCCCGGCTCGCCCTGGACGGAACTCGTGACGCTGGCCTTCCTGGTCACCGTCCTGGTCCTGATGTACGCCGACGGCGGTGCCGGCCGTACCACCGTCCTGTGCGTACCGCTGATCGCCGCCGCGCTGGTCGCCGGCTGGTACGCGATCCGGGGCCGCGCCGGGCGCGCGGCCGCCGGGTCCGACGACTGACACCGGGCGGCGGCCCCCGACGCGGAGACGATCCCGCCGCTGTCGGGGGCCGCCGCCCGGCCGACGAACCGGCAGTGACCCACCACCGATCGAGGCAGTGATGCACAGAAGTTCCCCCGCGGACGCACCCGCGATCCGCGAGCCCCGGCACGTCCCCGTGGCCCACGTCACCCGTGGCGGCGTGATCGAGGGAGTCCACCACGGCTCCGTCGTCGTCCTCGACGGCGACGGAGCGGTCCGCTTCCGGCTCGGCGACACCGAGGTCGCCTGTTACCCACGGTCCGCCCTCAAGCCGCTCCAGGCCGTCGCCATGGTGCGCGCCGGGCTGCCGCTCGACGGCGAACTCCTCTCCCTCGCGATGGGCAGCCACTCCGGCGAGGAGCGCCATCTCGCGGGCACCCGCCGGATCCTCGAACTGGCCGGTCTCGGCGAGGACCACCTGCGCAACGTCCCGGACCTCCCGTACGACCCGGCGGTGCGGGACACCTGGGTACAGGGTGGGCGTCCGCCCTCCCGCCTCGCCCAGAACTGCTCCGGCAAGCACGCCGCGATGCTCTACCTCTGCCGGCTCAACGGCTGGCCCCTGGCGACGTACCTCGACCCCGCGCACCCGCTCCAGACCGCGGTGGCCGAGGTCGTCGAGGAGCTCACCGGCCAGCGCGCCGCCCACGTCAGCGTGGACGGCTGCGGCACCCCGCTGTTCGCCGTCTCCCTGCACGGCATGGCCCGTGCCGCGGCCCGCATCGCGACGGCGCCGCCGGGCACTCCCGAGTTCAGGGTCGCGGACGCGCTGCGCGGTCACCCGGAGATGGCGTCGGGGACCGGACGCGACACGGCCGCGCTGATGCGCGCGGTACCGGGACTGCTGGCCAAGGACGGTTTCGAGGGCGTCCAGATCGCCGCGCTGCCGGACGGCCGCGCCATCGCGGTGAAGATCGCGGACGGGGCGAACCGGGCACGGATCCCGGTGGCGGCGGCCGCCCTGGCGCTGGCGGGCGTCGATCCCCGCCTGCTGGTGGACTGCGCCGGCGAGGCGACAGCGGGCGGCGGCCGGCGCGTCGGCAGCGTACGGCCGGTACCGGCACTGGCCCCGCACGCTCTCACCCGTTCCGCGTGACCGACCCCCGACCCGTGACCACCCCACCTCAGGAAGAGGACCCGCACACGATGACGACCGCCACCCGGAGCGAACACGACCTGCTGGGCGACCGCGACGTCCCCGCCGGCGCCTACTGGGGCGTCCACACCCTGCGTGCCACCGAGAACTTCCCCATCACCGGCACGCCCATCTCCGCCTACCCGCACCTGATCGACGCCCTCGCCGCCGTCAAGGAGGCCGCCGCCCTCGCCAACGAGGAGCTCGGCCTGCTGGAGCCCCGGAAGGCCGCCGCGATCGTCGCCGCGTGCCGGGAGATACGCGGCGGAAAGCTGCACGACCAGTTCGTCGTCGACGTCATCCAGGGCGGCGCCGGCACCTCGACCAACATGAACGCCAACGAGGTCGTCGCCAACCGGGGGCTGGAGCTGCTGGGACACGCCAAGGGCGAGTACCCGCACCTGCACCCCAACGAGGACGTCAACCTCGGCCAGTCCACCAACGACGTCTACCCGACCGCCGTCCGGATCGCCACCGCCTACGCGGTGCGTGGCCTGCTCGACGCGATGGCCGTCCTCCAGGACGCCTTCGCCCGCAAGTCCGTCGAGTTCCGGGACATCCTGAAGATGGGCCGCACGCAGCTGCAGGACGCCGTGCCGATGACCCTCGGTCAGGAGTTCTCGGCTTTCGCGGTCATGCTGGACGAGGACCGCAGCCGGCTCTCGGAGGCCGTCGAGCTGATCCACGAGATCAACCTCGGCGCGACCGCGATCGGCACCGGCCTCAACGCTCCGGCCGGATACGCCGAGGCCGCCCGCCGCCACCTCGCGGACATCTGCGGGCTGCCCCTGGTCACCGCCGCCAACCTGGTCGAGGCCACCCAGGACTGCGGCGCGTTCGTCCAGATGTCCGGCGTGCTCAAGCGCATCGCCGTCAAGCTGTCGAAGACCTGCAACGACCTTCGACTGCTCTCCTCGGGGCCGCGGGCCGGCCTGGGCGAGATCAACCTGCCGCCGGTGCAGGCCGGTTCGAGCATCATGCCCGGCAAGGTCAACCCGGTGATCCCCGAGGTCGTCAACCAGGTCGCCTTCGAGGTGATCGGCAACGACGTCGCGATCACCATGGCCGCCGAGGCGGGCCAGCTCCAGCTCAACGCCTTCGAGCCGATCATCCTGCACTCGCTGTCGGAGTCGATCACCCACCTGCGCGCCGCCTGCCTCACCCTCGCCGAGCGCTGCGTCGTCGGCATCACCGCCAACACCGAGGTGCTGCGCGCGACCGTCGAGAACTCCATCGGCCTCGTCACCGCCCTCAACCCGCACATCGGGTACACGGCCGCCACCGACATCGCCAAGGAGGCCCTCGCCAGCGGCCGAGGCGTGGCCGAACTCGTGCTGGAGAAGGGGCTGCTGCCGGCGGAGCGCCTCGCCGCCCTGCTGCGGCCCGAAGTGATCGCGGGCCGCGGCGCTCCCGCGGTCTGACGGACCGCGAAGGAGACCGACAACGCGCCGCCGCACCGGGGTCCGGTGCGGCGGCGCGTTGCTCGTGCCGGTGGACGACGACGCCTCAGCGTTGCGACACGCGCGACACGACCTCGGCGCGCGCGGTGGCGGCGTCGTCGGCGAGCAGGGCCAGCCCGGCGAGTTCCCGGCACTCTGCGAGGGTGTGGGTGGCCAGCGCGGCCCGCAGCCCGGGGAGGGAGGCGGGTGCGGCGGACAGGCTGGTGATCCCGAGACCGACCAGCACCAGGGCGAGTGCCGGGTCGGCGGCGGCCTCGCCGCAGACGCCGATCGGACGACCGTGCCCGGCCGCCGATCGCGCCGCGGCGGCGACCAGTTCGAGCAGCGCGGGCTGCCACGGGTCGAGGAACTCGGCGAGGCCGCCGAGCGTACGGTCGGCCGCGAAGGCGTACTGGGCCAGGTCGTTGGTGCCGACGCTGAAGAAGTCGCAGGAGGCGGCCAGCCGGTCGGCGCGCAGGGCGGCCGCCGGGACCTCGATCATGGCACCGGCCATCGGCAGGCCGTGCGCGCGGACCCGGGCGGCGAACTCGGCGGCCTCACGCGGGACGGACACCATCGGAGCCATGACCCATACCTGCGCGGTGCTGTCCCGGGCGGCCTCGGCGATCGCGGCGAGCTGGGTCTCCAGGAGCTGCGGATCGCGTGCGGCCGTCCGCAGACCGCGCACGCCCAGCGCGGGGTTCTGCTCGTCGGCGGAGTGGACGAAGGGCAGCGGCTTGTCGGCGCCCGCGTCCAGCGTGCGCACGACCACCCGGCGGCCGGCGAACGCCGCGAAGACCTTCCGGTAGGCGGCGGCCTGTTCGGCGAGGCCCGGAGCCTCGGCACGGTCCAGGAAGAGGAACTCGGTACGGAACAGGCCCACCCCCTCGGCGTCGGCGCCGGCCGCGCCGGCCAGTTCGTGCGGCGCGCCCAGATTGACCAGCAGAGCGACCGGGTGGCCGTCCGCGGTGCGGCCGGGCCCCTGGAACCCGGCCAGCAGCTCGCGGCGCCGGTGCTCGTGCGCGGCGGCCCGCTCGACCGCTTCCGGACTCGGGTCGGGCTCGATCACGCCGTCCGCGCCGTGCACCAGGACCTGCCGTCCGTCCTCCAGCTCCGTGGCGCCGGTGCAGCCGACCACGGCGGGCACGCCGAGGGCCTTGGCGAGGATGGCCGTGTGGCTGGTCGGTCCGCCGCGAACGGTGACGAGGGCCAGCACCCGGGCGGGGTCGAGCAGTGCGGTGTCGGCGGGCGCCAGGTCGTCGGCGACCAGGACGTACGGGTGCCCCGGGTCGGGCAGGCCCGGCACGGGCAGACCGAGCAGGTGGGCCACCGCGCGGTCGCGCAGGTCGTCCAGGTCGGGGGCGCGTTCCGCGAAGTAGCCGCCGGCGGCGACCAGCGCGGCGCGGAAGCCGTCGAAGGCGGTGGCGAGCGCGTGGGCGCCGTCGGTGCCCTGCTCGGCGAGCCCGGCGGCCCGGTCGGCGAGCGCGGGGTCGGCGGCCATCATCGTCAGGGCCGAGAGCACCTGGGAGCCGGTGCCGCTCGCACGGGCGGCGCGCTCCTCCAGGTCTGTGACGACCGCACCGAGGGCGGCGCGGACCGCCGCCGCCTCGGCCGCCGGATCGGCGACGGTCCTCGGCGCGGGCAGCGACGGGACGGGTGCCATCCGGGCGACCGGGCCTGCCGCACTGCCGGTGCCGACGCCGATCCCGCGCATCAGGTCGCTCACGCCGCGGCGTCGAGGTCGGCGGAGAGCAGGTCGGCGAGCGCCTTGAGCGCCTCCTCGGCCCCGTCGCCGGAGGCGGTGAGCTCCAGGGTCTCGCCGCACCGGGCGGCCAGGGCGAGGACGGACAGCAGACTGCGGGCGTCGACGGGGGCCTGGCCGGGGCGGCCGAGGGTGACCTTGGCCTGCTGGCGGGCGGCGGCCTGGACGAACAGGGATGCCGGGCGGGCGTGCAGACCGCTGCTGGAGCCGACGGTGATCCGGATCGAGTGCATGGGAGTCCTTGGGCGAGACGGAGTGGACGTGGTGGAGGGAGGAGACGATCGCCGGCCCGGGTGGGAACCGGGTCGGCGGGACGACGGACCCGGTGGCCCGCGCGGAGGGTGGTGAAGCGGGGCCACCGTGGCCGGGTGCCTGGTCCCCGCGGTACGGGGGCAGTCGCGGAGACCGGGCATCCTGTGGTTTCACGCCCGTCAGAGCGTTGTTTCGGTTGGTTCTACGCCCGATTACGCGCAGGTGTCAACACATTCGGGCGCATTCGATGAATCGGGCGAGAGGCGGAACGACCTCTTGCTTTTTGGCCCGAAGCGCGTATGGTCGGGCTTCATCAGGCGTAAACAGACATGAAACGGACCCGATCCCACATGTATGCACCGGAGCGGCAGCAACAGATCCTCCGCCTCGCCCAGGAGCGGGGCAGGGTGGACGTGCCGACGCTGGCCGAGGACTTCGGCGTCACGCAGGAGACCATCCGGCGTGACCTGAGCGCCTTGGACCGGGCAGGCCTGCTGCACCGGGTGCACGGCGGGGCACTGCCCGTCGGCGCACTGCACCTGGAACCCGGCCTGGCCGAACGGGACTCCACCGCCGCGGCCGAGAAGGAGCGCATCGCCAGGGCGGCCCTGGACCTGCTGCCCCGAGAGGGCAGCGTGATCCTCGACGCCGGGACGACCGTCTCCCGCCTGGCCGGCCTGCTGCCCGTGGACTGCGCCCTCACCGTCGTCACCAACGCCCTGCCGGTCGCGGCCCGGCTGGCCGACCACCCAGGGCTCGCCCTGCACCTCGTCGGCGGGCGGCTGCGCCACCGCACCCAGGCGGCCGTCGACGCCTGGGCGCTGCGCGACCTGGCCGACGTCCACGCGGACGTCGCGGTGGTCGCGACCAACGGCTTCTCCCCGGAGGGCGGCCTGTCGACGCCGGACCTCGCCGAGGCCGCCGTCAAGAGGGCGATGCTCGCCGGGGCACGCCGAGTGGTCCTGGTGGCCGATTCCTCCAAGTACGGCGCCCGCCATTTCGCCCGGTTCGGCTCGCTGGACCAGGTCGACGTGCTGGTCACGGACACTGGACTGACCGACGAACAGACCGCAGAGATCGAGAACCACGGACCGGAAGTCATCCGCGCATGATCGTCACCATCACCCCGAACCCCAGTCTCGATCGCACCTACGAGCTGCCGGCGCTCACCCCGGGCGAGGTCAACCGGGCCGCGCACGACCGGCTCGACCCCGGCGGCAAGGGCGTCAACGTCTCCCGGGCGCTGACCGCCGCGGGCCACCGCACCACGGCCGTCCTGCCGCTGGGCGGCCTCTCCGGCGGGTTGCTCTCCGACCTGCTGCGCCGCCAGGGCATCGACGTGGCGGCCGTCGCGATCGCGGGCGACACCAGGATCAACGTCTCGATCGCCGAGGACGGCGGCAGCCTCACGAAGATCAACGCCGTGGGCCCCGAACTCAGCCCCGCCGAGTCGGCGGCGCTGCTGGCGCTCGTCCGCGACACCCAGCAGATCGGTCGGGACACCGGGAACGGCGTCGACTGGCTGGCCTGCTGCGGCAGCCTCCCGCGCGGCCTGGCGCCCGAGTGGTACGCCGAGCTGGTGGCCCAGGTGCACTCGGGCGGCGCCCGGATCGCCCTGGACACCTCCGGCCCCGCGCTGCTCGCCGCGCTCTCGGCCCGTCCCGACGTGGTCAAGCCCAACCGGGAGGAACTCTCCGAGGCGGTGGGCCGCCAGGTCACCACCGTCGGCGACGCCGTGGACGCGGCCGGGGAACTTCGCAAGCGCGGTGCCCAGCAGGTCCTGGCCAGCCTCGGCGCGGACGGGATGCTGCTGATCGCCGAGGAGGGCAGCTGGTACGGCAGCGCCCCGGTCGCCGTCGTGCGCAGCGACGTGGGAGCGGGCGACGCCTCGCTCGCGGGCTTCCTCGGAGCCGGTGGCACCGGCCCCGAGGCACTGACGGCGGCACTGGCGCACGGCGCCGCCGCCGTGCAACTGCCGGGGAGCGTCATGCCGACCCCGGCCGATCTGGACCCGGCCGCCGTGGTCGTGACGGCGGACATCCCGCTCGAACGACCGCTTCGCGGTTGAGAACGGCCTCCAGGCGGAGGCTGCACGCCCGACCGTGTGGGACGGAACGGCGACCATTCCCGGGGGCAAGGGAAGACTGTCAGGCACCAGTTGAAGGACCGACACGATGAGCGACACCAGCGGACTGATCACACCCGCACTCGTTGACCTCCACCTCGCCCCGGCGGACAAGGGCGAAGCCCTCCGCTCCCTCGCCCAGCGGCTGGTCGCGGAGGGCCGGGTGACCGACCTCGACGGCTTCCTCGCCGACGTGGCCGCCCGCGAGGCCCAGGCTCCGACCGGGATGGGGGACGGGATCGGCATCCCGCACTGCAGATCGGCACATGTCACCCGGCCGAGCCTGGCCTTCGGCCGCAGCACCAGGGGCGTGGACTTCGACGCCCCGGACGGCCAGCCGGCCGACCTGGTCTTCATGATCGCGGCGCCAGCCGGCGCGGACGACAGCCACCTGCAGATCCTCGCCGCACTGGCCCGCCGACTGATGGACCCCGCCTTCACCGGCGCGCTCCGTGAGGCCGGTAGCCCGGGCGCGGTCGCGGCCCTGATCAACGGCGAGGAGGTGCCGGCCGGCGCTCCGGAAGCGGCCCCGGTCTCCGCCCCGGCGCCGGCTCCGGTCTCGGCCCCGGCTTCGCAGGCGGCCGCTTCGCACGGCGAGCTGCGGCTGGTCGCCGTGACCTCCTGCCCGACCGGCATCGCCCACACCTACATGGCCGCCAAGGCCCTCGAACTGGCCGCCGCCCGGGCGGGTGCGCGGATCGAGGTCGAGACCCAGGGGTCGGCCGGGACGACGGTGCTCGCGCCCGAGGTGATCGCGGCCGCCGACGCGGTGATCCTGGCCCATGACGTCGAGGTCCGGGACCGTGCCCGTTTCGCCGGCAAGCCGACCGTGGACGTGGGGGTGAAGGCGGCCGTCAACCGCGCCGACGACCTGATCGCCCAGGCCGCCGGGCTGGTCGCCGAGTACGGCGGGGGCACGCGTCCCGCCGCCGCACCGGTTCCGCCGCGCACGGCGACGGGCGAGCACTGGGCCCAGCGGCTGCGCAAGTACCTGATGACGGGCGTCAGTTACATGATCCCCTTCGTCGCGGCCGGTGGTCTGCTGATCGCCCTCGCCTTCGCCGTCGGCGGCTACCAGATCGCCTCCGCGCCGTCCGTGCTGGGCCACTTCGACTGGACCTCCTCGCACAGCTGGGCGGCGATGCTGTTCCAGACCGGCAAGGCCTCCTTCGGCTTCCTCGTCCCGATCCTCTCCGGGTACATCGCCTGGGCGATCGCGGACCGGGCGGCACTGGCCGCCGGCATCGCGGGCGGCGCCGTCTCGGTGGCGGTCGGCGCCGGCTTCCTGGGCGGCATCGTGTCAGGACTGGCCGCGGGCTTCCTGGTGCTGTGGATGATCCGCTGGAACGTGCCGCGCGCGGTCAAGGGCATCATGCCGGTCGTGGTGATCCCGCTGGTGTCGGTGGCGGTGGTCGGCTTCCTGATGTTCGTGGTGGTCGGCTCGCCCATCGCCTCGGCGATGAACGGCCTGACCGACTGGCTGAACGGCCTCTCCGGCTCCAACGCGATCCTGCTCGGCGTGCTGCTCGGCGCGATGATGGCCTTCGACATGGGCGGTCCGCTCAACAAGGTCGCCTACACCTTCGCGGCCGGTGCGCTCACCACCGCGGGCACCACTCCGGACGCCGGCAGCCTGAAGGTGATGGCCGCCGTGATGGCCGCCGGTATGACCCCGCCGCTGGGCATGGCCCTGGCCACCGCCGTCCGGCGCGGGCTGTTCACCGCCGAGGAGCGGGAGAACGGCAAGGCGGCCTGGGTGCTCGGAGCCTCGTTCATCACCGAAGGCGCGATCCCGTTCGCGGCGGCGGACCCGCTGCGGGTCATCCCGGCGAGCATCGTCGGCAGCATGACGGCCGGCGGACTGGTGATGGCCTTCGGCTCCACCCTGCGGGCCCCGCACGGCGGGATCTGGGTGCTTCCGCTGATCGGCAGCCCGTTCCTCTACCTGCTCGCGGTCGTGGCGGGCACGGTGGTCACCACGGCGGTGGTCGTCCTGCTCAAGGGGATGCGGAAGAGTGCCGCCGCGGAGGCTCCGGAAACCCCCGCCGCCGAGAAGGGGCTGGCCGCCGTCTGATCCGACGGCCCGTGTGACGGGCCCCGACCGAGCCGGTCCGCCGGCTCGGTCAGGGCCCGGCCGGTGCAGGGCGCCCGCTCCGACGAGCGGGCGCCCGCTCCGTTTCCGGCCCGTGGACCGGCGCCCGGTGGGGCCGACCGCGGACCACCGGTTCCGGCCGGGCCCCGGCCGTCAGCCCGCCGGGGTGAAGCCGCCCCAGACGGTGGCGGGGCCCGCCGTCGACTGGGCCTCGACGCGGTAGCCGTCGCCGGTGGCCGCACGGACGCCGGCGGCGTGGTTGTACTGACCGGCGAACTCGTGCTCTCCGGGCGGTACGGTGCGGCCCGGCTTGAGGACCCAGCGGTAGACCAGCGCACCCCCGGACTCCTGGACGGTGACGGTGAAGTCGTCGGGCGGCAGGGTCCGCCAGTTGCCGGTGTCCCGCACGCCGCCGGTCTGCGCGACGCGCAGTTCCACGGTGAGCGAGGTGAGCGGCTGGCTGGTCCTGAGGACGAGGTGGCTCTCGCTCCAGTACGGGTTGCCGTGCGAGCCGATCGATCCCGCCGACCACAGCGGACCGTTCTGGGGCCGGGAGCCGGCCGAGGGGGTCGGACGCGGGCCCGTCGGCGTGACGGCGGCCGGGGCCGGAGCGGTGGTGGGCGGGGGAGCCGGCCGGGTCGGACTCGGCGTGACCACGGGAGAGGGGGACGCCGGAGCGGTCGTGGCTTCCGACGGTGGCGGCGCCTGGGTGATCCCCGCCACGGCGAGACCGCCGGTGGCCAGGATGCCGGCCGCGGCCAGCCCGGCGATCGCGGCCCTGGGCCAGGACCTCAGGCCCGACCGGGTGCGGTGACGGGGGGCGGGACCGGCTGCGCCGCGCTGCACTCGGGCCAGCATCCTCGCGCGGTCGGGCTGGTGGGCCCCGGCCGCCTCGCGCAGCTGCCGGGAGATGTGCTCGTTCACCGGTTCCTCCTTCCTGTCGTCAGTTCGCCGACCGCTCGTGCACCGAGCAGCTGTGCCAACTCGGCCATGGCCTTCGAGGTCTGGCTCTTCACCGTACCGACCGATATGCCCAGCGCTGCCGCGGTGTCCTTCTCCGAGAGGTCGAAGGCGTGTCGCATGACCACGCACGCCCGCTTGCGGAACGGCAGCCGGGCGAGTGCCGCGCGGACGTCCAGTACGGCCGCGACGTCGGGCCCCGAAGTCCTCTCCGGGGTGCGCGACCAGAACAGCAGGACCCGCCGGCGCTCGCGGACCGCGCTGCGGATCCGCTCCCGGGCCATGTTGGCGACCACCCCGCGGGCGTAGGCCAGCGGGTGGTCGGCCGCGCGGAGCCGGTCCCAGCGTTGCCACAGGGCGACCAGGGCGTCCGCGGCGAGGTCGTCGGCCGCGTCCGTCTCGCCGGTCAGGAGATGGGCGAGACGGGCGAGTTCGGCGTAGTGGCGTTCGAAGAAGTCGTGGAACTCCGCGGACGCGTCATCGACGAGCATGTCCCCCGGTCGCCCTCTCCCTGCAATGTGAGCGTTAACAAGAGGCATGAGCGTAGCAGTGCCCTCCTTCGGGTCGGGGTGGTGGACCTGCCCGCCGGAGACCGCCACCCGCCGACGGGCGAGCCGCGCGCTCAATGCCGGGCGAACTGGACGCGGGCCGGCTGCACGACGTCCGGCCGCAACGCGATCCCGTCGACGGTCAGTTGCTCGCCGTAGATGTCGGTGACCCTGATCGGCCCGCCGCACCCGCTGCCGTCGGGGGAGAGGAAGTAGTTGTAGTCGGTACGGGTCAACGGCCGCCAGCCGCCGGCGGTCCGGACGTCGAGCGATGCCACCGGGTTCCGGTGCCCGATGACCTGGATGCCGCACCACCACTGGCTGGACCCGGTCTTGTACCGGACCGACATGCCGTCCGGCGCGCCGGGGCTCAGAAGCGTCCAGGTGATCGGGAGGCGGCCCACCGAGAGGTCGGCGAGCTTGGCGAAGGCCTCGTGACTGAGGTCGAGCTGACCGGGAGCGCAGGGCAGCGGGCATTCGTTGACGATCCGCACCGTGACGCTCGCCCCGTCGGCGGCGTGGACCTGCACGTACGCCCCGCATGCCCTGGACGTCTCGTAGTCGGTGTGGTTCATCGCCGCGACCATGGGATCGCCGGACGGACCGAACGAACAGGCGCCGTTGCCGTCCGCCGCGTCGTACGAGGTCGCGACGCCCTGGTAGCTCGTCCCGGGCTCGATCCGCCCGGCCTGCACGGTCGCGGCGGCCGCCGTACGCGCGCTGCCGGCCGCCGAGGGCGGCGGCGTCGCGGCGGCGGAGGGCGTCGCGGCGGGGGACGGCTTCGAGGGGGCCGGAGCCGAGGCCGACGGCGTGCCGGTGGACGGCGTCGGTGACGGCCCGGTGGGCGACGGCGCGGTGGGCGACGGCCGGGCAGCCGAGGGCGTGGCGCCGTCCGGACCGCCGCCGGTGGTCGGCACGCTCTGCGCGGCGGCTCCGGCGGCGGCTCCGGCGGGCTGCCCGGAACCGGCCCCGCTGCCTCCGGTGAGCCCGAGAGCCAGGCACACCAGCAGGCCGACGGCCACCAGCGCCAACGGAACACCCATGACCAGCCCTCGCCCGCCCCGCGCCCGGGGGGCGGCGTGCCTCGTTGCCCTCATGCCCATCCAAATCGGTAGATCGAGTCGACCTTGCACCGGTCAGTGGCCGCCGGGCGCGGAAAGGTTGCCGCTCGGGCACCGATTCTCTCCGCGGCCTTCCACGGCCGCCCCGGGGCGGGCGGCGGAGTGGGCGGCGGGGTGGCTGCGCAGCGGCGGTCGACGGTGCTGTCCGGACGACCCGAGGGGTGTTCCGCCCTCGGTGTCGCCCGTCAGCCGCCGCGGGCCGAAGGAGGTTGCCGCGCACCGGAGGACCTTGAGGGAACCGGTCCGCGCCGCAGGGAACGCGGAAGGACGGGCACGGTGCCGAGGCACCGTGCCCGTCCTTCGGTGGACCGGGTCAGGATCCGGCCCGGCGCTTGTTGTAGACGTCGAAGCCCACGGCTGCGAGCAGCACCAGGCCCTTGATCACCTGCTGGTAGTCGGTGCCGACGCCGACCAGCGACATGCCGTTGTTCAGTACCCCGAGCACCAGCCCGCCGATGATCGCGCCCAGGACCGTGCCCACGCCGCCGCTGGCGGAGGCGCCGCCGATGAACGCGGCGGCGATCGCCTCCAGCTCGAAGTTGATGCCCGCCTGCGGGGTGCCGGCGTTGAGCCGCGCGGCGAAGACCAGCCCGGCCAGCGCCGCGAGCACGCCCATGTTGGTGAAGGCCAGGAAGACGACCCGCTTGCTCTTCACCCCGGACAGCTTGGCCGCCGCCTCGTTGCCGCCGATCGCGTAGGTGTGGCGACCGATGATCGAGTTGCGCATCAGGTAGCCGAAGCCGACCAGCAGGGCGCCGAGGATCAGCAGCACGATCGGCACGCCGTGGTAGCTGGCGAGCAGCAGGGTGAAGACGAGCACGGCCGCCGTGATCACGGCGAGCTTGGCCAGGAACAGCCCGGGCGGGAGCACCTCCAGCCCGTAGGAGGCGGTCTGCCGCCGACCGCGCAGCTCCTGGAGGACCGCGACGACCAGCACCGCGAGACCGAGCAGCAGGGTCAGGTTGTGGTAGTCGGTGTGCGGGCCCACCTCGGGGAGGAAGCCGCTGCTGATGCTCTGGAAGCCCTTGGGGAAGGGTGCCACCGACTGGCCCTGCAGCAGGATCTGGGTGCCCCCGCGGAACAGCAGCATGCCCGCCAGGGTGACGATGAACGACGGGATCCCGAGATAGGCGATCCAGAAGCCCTGCCAGGCACCGGCGAGGGCGCCGATCACCAGCGCGACCAGCATCGCCACGGGCCACGGCAGGTGGTGCTCGACCATCATCACCGCGGCGGCGGCTCCGACGAAGGCCGCCAGCGAGCCGACCGAGAGGTCGATGTGCCCGGCGATGATGACGATCATCATCCCGATCGCCAGGATGAGGATGTAGCCGTTCTGCTGGATCAGGTTGGTGATGTTGAGCGGCTGGAGCAGGATGCCGTCCGTCCAGATCTGGAACAGCAGCACGATCAGCGCGAGCGCGACCAGCATGCCGTACTGGCGCACGTTGCCGCGCAGGGCGCGGGCCAACACGGAGCCGACGGACGGACTCCGGTCGGGCTCAGGGCCGTTCTGGGTGGAGTCCGCGATGATCTCGGTCTGGGCCATTACCTACACCTGCTCGTTGCTGGATGCCGTGCTCATGGTCATGAGCCGCATGAGGGATTCCTGGGTGGCGTCGGCGCGGGCGACCTCGCCGGTGATCCGGCCTTCGGCCATGGTGTAGATCCGGTCGCACAGGCCCAGGAGTTCGGGGAGTTCCGAGGAGATGACGAGCACGGCCTTGCCCTGGGCGGCCAGCTCGGCGATGACGGTGTAGATCTCCGCCTTGGCGCCGATGTCGATGCCCCGGGTGGGCTCGTCGAGGATCAGCACCTCCGGCTCGGCGAAGATCCACTTGCTGAGGACGACCTTCTGCTGGTTCCCGCCGCTGAGCGTGCCGGTCCGGGTGAACACCGTCGGGGCCTTGATGTTCATGGTCCGCCGGAACGATTCGGCGACTCTGCTCTCCTCGTGCCGGTCGACCCGGCCGTACCGGGTGACCTTGCCGAGCGCGCTCAGCGAGATGTTCCGGCTGATGTCGTCGATCAGGTTGAGACCGAAGTGCTTGCGGTCCTCGGTGACGTACGCGATGCCGTGCCCGATGGCCTCGGGCACCGTACGGGTGCGGACCTCCCGGCCGTGCAGCAGCACCCGGCCACCGCTCCAGCGCCCGTACGAGCGGCCGAAGACGCTCATCGCGAGCTCGGTGCGGCCGGCGCCCATCAGGCCGGCGATCCCGACGATCTCGCCGCGACGTACGGTCAGCGAGGCGCCGTCGACCACCGTGCGCTGCTGGTCGATCGGGTGGCGGACGGTCCAGTCCTGGACCTCGAAGGCGACCTCGCCGATGTCGGGGGTGCGGTCGGGATAGCGGTGCTCCAGGTCGCGGCCGACCATGCCGCGGATGATCCGGTCCTCGGAGATGCCCTCGGAGCCGATCGCGATGGTCTCGATGGTCTGTCCGTCGCGCAGGATGGTGACGGCGTCGGCGACCCGGGCGATCTCGTTCAGCTTGTGCGAGATGATGATGCAGGAGATGCCCTGCGCCTTGAGCTCCAGGATCAGATCGAGGAGCTTGCGGCTGTCCTCGTCGTTCAGCGCGGCGGTCGGCTCGTCCAGGATGAGCAGCTTGACCTTCTTGGCCAACGCCTTGGCGATCTCGACCAGTTGCTGCTTGCCCACGCCGAGGTCGGCGATCCTGGTGTGCGGGCTCTCCTCCAGACCGACCTGCCGGAGCAGTTCGGCGGCGTGGGTGAGCGTCCGGTGCCAGCTGATCACGCCGCGGGTGGCGTGCTCGTTGCCCAGGAAGATGTTCTCGGCGACGGAAAGGTACGGCACCAGGGCGAGCTCCTGGTGGATGATGACGATTCCGCGCTGCTCACTCGCCCGGATGTCCTTGAACCGGCAGGGCTCGCCCTCGAAGAGGATCTCGCCCTCGTAACTGCCGTGCGGGTAGACCCCGCTGAGCACCTTCATCAGGGTGGACTTGCCCGCGCCGTTCTCACCGCAGATGGCGTGCACCTCGCCGGCGGCCACGGTCAGGTTGACCTCGGAGAGCGCCTTGACGCCGGGGAACGACTTGCTGATCGACCGCATTTCGAGAACGGGTCCAGCCATGGTTGTGCGTCCGTATCGTTCGGGGCGGTGCGGCGCGGGCAGGTCTTCCGGGCGTCGCACCGCCGGTTCGGCTCGGGGCCCGGCCGACCGGGCCCCGTGGGCTACTTGAGCTGGTCCGCGGTGTACTGGCCGCTGTCGACCAGGATCTTCTGGTAGTTGTCCTTGTCGACGCTGACCGGCTGGAGCAGCTCGGCGGGAACGACCTTCGCGCCGTTGTTGTACTGGGTGGTGTCGTTGACCTCGGGCTTGCCGCCGGTCAGCAGCGCGTCGCCCATCTGGACGGCGACCTTGGACAGTTGGCGGGTGTCCTTGTAGACCGTCTCGGTCTGCTCGCCCGCGATGATCGACTTGACCGAGGCCAGCTCGGCGTCCTGGCCCGTGACGATCGGCAGGGACTTCGCGGTGCCGTAGCCCACGCCCTTGAGCGAGGAGAGGATGCCGATCGAGATGCCGTCGTACGGCGACAGCACGGCGTCGACGTGCGCGGTGGTGTAGGCCTTGCTCAGCAGGTTGTCCATCCGGGACTGGGCGACACCACCATCCCAGCGCAGCGTGGCGACCTGGTTGAAGTCGGTCTGTCCGCTCTGCACGACCAGCTTCTTCTGATCGATGTACGGCTTGAGCACGCTCATCGCGCCGTTGAAGAAGAACGTCGCGTTGTTGTCGTCCGGCGAGCCGGCGAAGAGCTCGATGTTGAACGGCCCCTTGCCGTCCTTCAGGCCGAGCTTGTCGGCGATGTATCCGCCCTGGAGGACACCGACCTTGTAGTTGTCGAAGGTCGCGTAGTAGTCGACGTTCTGGGTGCCCCTGATCAGTCGGTCGTACGAGATGACCGGAATGTGCGCATCGGCGGCCTTCTGCAGCACGTTGGTGAGGGAGGAGCCGTCGATGGCGGCGATCACGAGCAGCTTGGCGCCCTTCGTGATCATGTTCTCCACCTGGGAGACCTGGTTCTCCACCACGTTGTCGCCGTACTGCAGGTCGGTCTTGTAACCCTTGGCCTGGAAGTCCTTGACCATGTTGTTGCCGTCGTCGATCCAGCGGGCCGACGACTTGGTCGGCATCGCGATGCCGATGAGCCCACCCTTGGCGTCGCCCTTGGCCGCCCCGTCGCCGGCTCCGTTGGCGCTCTGCCCGCAGGCCGCCAACGAGAGCGTCAGGCCCACCGCGACGAGGCCCGCTGAAAGCTTCCGCACAGTTCCTCCAGTGAATGATGATCCGCGACCGTGCAGAGCGACCCTGGCGGGGCGACTCGGGGCGGTCGAGCGGGCCGGCCGGAGCGGTCCCTCGCGCTGTGGAACGTCGGGGCTGTGATAGCTCTGGCCTGGCGTGAAATGAAGTGTTAACGCTAACAACCGTGCCGTCAAGGGGCGCGAGATCACCGTTGGGTCGCGGTGCCGCGCCGGCCCGTCGGCCCGGGTCCGCTCACCTGCGCGGGCGTCTCCGCCGGGGGATCCGGCTGCCGTGACGGGCGGGAGGGGTCATGACCTCCGCGCCACGTGCCGGGCGCGGAGCCGGTCGGCCGTGATGGCCAGGCCGAGGACGCAACCGAGCACGATGTTGGTGTAGTCGGAGTTGACCTGAAGGGTGGTCAGTCCGTTGTTGATCAGCTCCAGCAGGACGGCGCCGGCCACGATCCCCAGGACGCGGCCCTGGCCCCCGGTCAGGCTGACCCCGCCGATGACCGCGGCCGCGATCGCCGTGAGTTCCCAGCCGACGCCGACGCCGCTGGCGGAGCCGACCCCCATCCGGCCCAGTACGAGCATGCCGGCGAAGGCGGACAACAGCGAGGAGGTCACGTACATGGACACCACCCGCCGGTCGCCGCGGATGCCGGCCAGCCGGGCCGCCTCGGGGTTTCCGCCGACCGCGTAGACCTGCCGTCCGGCGTAGGTGCGTTCCAGGAAGAACCACGCGGCGAAGGCGACCGCGGCGAACAGCACCAGCGGCACCGGGACCTGGGCGAGGTAGCTCTGGCCGATGTCGCCGAAGAACGGTGAGATGCCGGTGATCGAGGTGCCGGAGGTGATCGCCAGGGTCACGCCCTGCGCCACGGTGTAGGTGACCAGGGTGACGACGAACGGCGGCATCCGCAGCCGGGTGACGGCCAGTCCGTGGACGAGGCCGACCAGTCCCGCGACCGCCAGTGTGGCCGGCACCGCCAGTCCGGCGGGCAGGCCGGCCCGCACGTTGAACCAGGACATGAGGATCACACTGGTGCCCAGCAGGGCGCCCACCGACAGGTCGATGCCGCCGGTCAGGATGACCAGCGACTCGCCGATCGCGATCAGCCCGTACTGCGCCAGATCGGCGCCCATGCCCTGGAGGTTGACCGCGCTCGCGAAGGTGTCCCGGGCCAGTGCGAGCGCTGCGAACACCGCGAGGCAGGCCACGACCACGCCCACCTCGGGTGTGTCGACCAGCGCGCGCAGCCGGCCGCGGGTCGGCGCCTGGGCCCTCTCCGGGGCGGGAGCGGTCCGGGTGGTCATACGGTCGCCTCCGTGCTTGCCGCCGGCTCGGGCCGGCTGGTGGCCGCTGTCATGATCCGTTCCTTGCTGAAGAGTTCGCGTGGCAGGTCGGCGACGATCCGCCCGTGGGCCATGACGAGGATCCGGTGGCAGATCCACAGCAGTTCCTCCAACTCGGAGGAGGCGGCCAGGACGGCCAGACCGTCGGCCGCGGCGCGGTCGACGAGCCGGTAGATCTCGGCCTTGGCGCCCACGTCCACGCCACGAGTGGGTTCGTCGAGCAGCAGCACCTCGGGGGAGGCGTGCAGCCACCGCCCGAACACCACCTTCTGCTGGTTGCCGCCGGACAGCGCACCGGCGCCCTGGGCGACCCTGGCGCGCCGGCCGAGCAGCAGGTTCTCGGCCACGCTCAGTCGGCCGACGAGTGGGAACTCCTGCGCCACCAGGCTGACGCCGAGCGCCTTCGCGTGGTCGGGCCGACCGGGCTGGAGCGGGCGGTCGGCGATCAGGACCTCGCCGGAGGTGGGGGAGACGGTGCCGGCCAGCACCCCCATCAGGGTCGACTTCCCGGCGCCGTTCTCGCCCACGACACAGGTGATCTGACCACGCGCCAGCTCCAGTTCGGGAATGTCCAGCACGGTGACCGGCCCGTAGCTCTTGCGCACCGCACGCAGGGCGGCGGCCGGCCGGTCGGCGGTGCGGTCGGTCGTCCCGGTCATCCCGTGATGCCGAGCTGGGTCTGCTTGGCCCGGAAGGCGGCCAGGTTGTCCGGGGTGACCACGCCGACCCCGGAGCTGAGGGTGCTGCCGTCGGACTCCAGGAAGGGCTTGACGACGGCCGTCGTGGCGTCCCTGCCCAACACCTTGAGCGCGGCCAGCAGGTAGGCGCCGGTGTAGCCCTGCTGGTAGGGCGACTGGACGACGGTCGCCTGGATGACGCCCTGCTGGATGAACGTCAGGGTCTGGGCGTCGCTGTCGTCGGAGATCACCTTGACCTTGCCGGTCCGGCCGGCGGCCTGCACGGCCTGTGCGGCGGAGGGGCCGTCGTAGGAGTAGACGCCGTACAGGCCGGTCACGCCCGGGTCGGTCTGGATGGCGGTCTGCGCGTTGGTGAGGGCCTTGGCCGCGTCCATGTTGTCGGCGAGCTTGTTGGACACCTTGATGTCGGTGCCCTTCAGCGCGTCCTCGAAGCCCTGGATGCGCTCGACGGCGTTGGACGCGGTCAGCGACCCGACCAGCACCACGACCTTGCCCCGGCCGCCCAGCGCGGCCTTCATCGCCTCGCCGGCCCGCTTGCCGGCCTGGTAGTTGGGCGTGCCGAGGTAGAGCGCGGCGCCGTCCTCGGCGGGCAGTGGCGAGTCGATCGCCAGCACCGGGATCCCGGCCGAGGACGCGGACTGGATCGGTGACTTGACGGCGGTCGGGTCGATCGCGGAGAGCGAGAAGGCGGAGATGTCCTGGCCGCGGAGGGTCTGGAGGATGGACAGCTGCTGGTCCAGCCGGCCGTTCGCCGGGGCCTGGAAGGTGCCCTTGACGCCGAGGTCGGCGAGGCCCTTGTTGAAGCCGGCCTTGCCGGCGTTCCAGTAGTCCACGGCGACGTTGACCACCATGGCCACGTCCAGCTGGGAGAGGTCCTTGCCCTGGAGCGCCGACTTGAGCGCGGCGTCCAGGCGGGTCAGGTTGTCGTCGTTGAAGGTGATGTCGCCCTGGATCGCGGGCGCGGCGGCCGGCGTGCCGCCGGTGGCGGAGCCCGGGTCGCCGGCTCCCTGCTTGCTGCAGCCGACGGCCAGGGCCAGGGTGACGATCGCGGCGGACGCGATGCGGGCGGCTCTGGAGGGGCGGGGGAGGGTGCGCGCACGGGGTTGTTCCTCTCGATCGCTGCCGGTGGGTGGGGAGCTGGTGAAAGGTGCGGCGAACCGGCGCGAACGCTCAGGTGTGCCGCTGAGTGTGAGCGCTCACATCTGCCAGCGTCAACCACCGTGCAACCACGGAAGTGTCACTCCTGACGGCCGGTCATGGACAATCAGCGGCCTCCTCACGAGAACGGGGTCGGCACCCTTGACGGGGCGCCGTCGGTGCGGGCACTGTCATCGGTCCAGGAGCTCCACCCACCTCCCGCCCCGGCCGAAGTGTGTTGCCGTGGGCAGAGTTGTTAACGCTCACACTTCCTTGGCCGCGCTCAACGTCGAGCAGGGAGACACCGGATGAGCAGGGAGACACCATGAGTGACACCCACAGCACCACCCGTGGACGGGGCGCACTGCGCCGCCTCGCCCGGGCCGGGGCGGCCCTCGCCGTCCTCGTCGGCGCCCTGGCGGGCGCCACCGCGACCAGCGGGGTGGCCCAGGCGGCCACCCAGGGGCCGTGCGACCTCTACGCCGCCGGCGGCACGCCCTGTGTGGCCGCGCACAGCACCACCCGCGCGCTCTACGGCGGGTACGGCGGGCCGCTCTACCAGGTCCGCCGTGCCTCGGACCAGGCGCTGCGGGACATCGGCGTCCTGGGCACGGGCGGCTACGCCGACGCCGCCGCCCAGGACTCCTTCTGCGCCGGCACCAGCTGCGTGATCACCGTGATCTACGACCAGAGCGGTCGGAAGAACCACCTCACCCAGGCCCCCGGCGGTGGGGCCGCACCCGGCCCGGACAACCTCGCGGACGCTACCCTCGCGCCCACCACGCTGAACGGCCACCGCGCCTACGGCGTGTACGTCGCGCCGGGCACCGGCTACCGCAACAACCACACCTCCGGCGTCGCCACCGGCGACCAGCCCGAGGGGATGTACGCGATCCTCGACGGCACCCACTACAACGGCGCCTGCTGCTTCGACTACGGCAACGCCGAGACCAGCAGCAACGACACCGGCAACGGTCACATGGAGGCCATCTACTTCGGCAACATCAAGGTCTGGGGCTACGGCAGCGGGCCCGGCCCCTGGGTGATGGCCGACCTGGAGAACGGCCTGTTCTCCGGCGTCAACACGCGCTACAACGCCAACGACCCGACGGTGAACCACCGTTACCTGACGGCCATGGTCAAGGGCGCCCCGAACCAGTGGGCGATCCGCGCCGGCGACGCCCAGTCCGGCGGGCTGTCGACCTTCTACTCCGGTCCGCGCCCGAACGCCTCGGGCTACAACCCGATGCACAAGGAGGGGGCGATCATCCTCGGCATCGGCGGCGACAACAGCAACGGCGCCCGCGGCACCTTCTACGAGGGCGTGATGACCTCCGGCTACCCGTCGGAGTCCACCGAGAACGCCGTCCAGGCCAACATCGTCGCGGCCGGCTACGCCAGTGTCCCGGCGGCCGCCACGGGGGCGCTGCGCGGAGCCGGTTCGGGCAAGTGCCTGGACGTTCCCAACGCCTCCACCGCACCGGGGACGCAGGCACAGATCTACGGCTGCTCCGGAGCGGCGAACCAGACCTGGACCCGCACCGCCGACGGCCGGCTCACCGTGGACGTCGCCGGCACGACGCTGTGCCTGGACGCCTACGGTGCCGCGACGGCCGACGGCACCAAGGTGGTGACCTGGCCCTGCAACGGCGGTGCCAACCAGCAGTGGCAGTTCAACTCCGACGGGAGCGTCACCGGCGTCCAGTCCGGCCGCTGCCTGGACGTCGCCGGGGCGCTGACCGCCGATGCGACGCCCGTCCAGCTGTGGAGCTGCTGGGGCGGGGACAACCAGAAGTGGGCGCTCGGATAGCTGCGCTTCCGCCCGGCCCCGGCTCCGGCTCCGCCCGGCCTGCGGAGCCGGGGTCGGGGCCGGGCTGCCGGACGGGTCGGGGCCGGGCCGCCGGGCGGCGGCCGGGCGCGGCAGCCAGGGGACCCGTCCGTGTGCGGCGAAACGACCGCGCCTGCCGTGACGGGGCGGACCGAAGGGTGGTGGATGCCGGGATGCGGCAGGAAAACGGATCGCCCCGGCGCGAAGGAGCCCGTACCGTCGGGGGCATGAAGCTGCTCTCCGTCAACGTGGGCAGGCCCCGGCCCAATCCGTGGAAGGGGCTCGGCGCGACGGGCATCGACAAGCGGCCCGTGGACGGTCCGGTCGCGGTCACCGACCCCGGTCCTAAGGGCAGCGGTGCGGTCGGTCTCGCGGGTGACCGCGCCTACGACGTGAAGAACCACGGCGGCGCCGATCAGGCCGTCTACGCCTACGCCCGCGAGGACCTCGACGGTTGGGAGGCCGAGCTGGGCACGGCGCTTCCGAACGGCGTCTTCGGGGAGAACCTCACGACCGTCGGTCTCGACGTCAACGGTGCGCTGATCGGCGAACGTTGGCGCGTCGGGCCGGACGCGGTCCTGGAGGTGTCGTGCGCACGGATACCGTGCTCGACGTTCCAGGGGTGGCTGGAGCGAGAGGGCTGGATCACGCGCTTCACCGAGGCCGCGGTGCCGGGTGCCTACCTGCGCGTGATCGCGCCGGGGGCCGTCCGGGCCGGCGACCCCGTCGAGATCGTGCACCGGCCCGACCACGACGTGACCGTCGAAGTCGTCTTCCGCGCGATGACGCTCCAACCGGCCCTGCTGCCGCGGCTCCTGGTCGCCGACGCGCTGCCGGAGCCGGACCGGGCACTGGTTCGGCGGCGCATGGCCGGGTAGCCGCCCGGCGCGGAGCGGACGCGTTGCGTGCCGCACCGTTCACGCAGCGCCGCCGATTCGCGGCCGCGGGACGGTCGACCTGGCAATCTCCTTCACGGAGAAGATGCGCGCGTTAACTTGGCGGTATCGGCACATGTCGCGCGGTCCGAAGCGCTGGTAGGAAGGGAAGCCGCCGGTCGGACCGTGGGCGACGGATCGGCCCGGACCTGGTCGCGTACTGTGGTCCACAACCGAGGAGGGGACTGCGAGTGGGAACCGACAGCGCCGGGACTGAACAGCGCCAGCCCGTGATGGCGGACGTGGCGAAACTGGCGGGAGTGTCCCACCAGACGGTGTCCCGCGTGCTCAACGGCGCCCCGCACGTCCGGCCCGACACCCGGGACCGGGTGCTGGCCGCCATAAGGGAACTGGACTACCGGCCCAACTCGGCCGCCCGCGCGCTGGTCACCCGCCGCTCGCAGACCCTCGGGGTGGTCAGCTTCGACTCGACCCTCTACGGCCCCGCCTCGATGCTGGACGGCATAGAGCGCGCCGCGCGCAGCGCCGGGTACTTCGTGAGCGTGACCAGCCTGCGGTCGCTGGACGGCCGTTCGGTCCAGGAGGCCGTCGACCGGCTGCGCGACCAGGGGGTGGAGGGCGTGGTGGTGATAGCGCCGCAGACCTCCTCGGTCAGCGCGGTGGCCCGGCTCTCCAGTTCGGTGCCGGTCGTCGCGGTCGGCTCGGGCGACCAGAGCCGGGTGCCCATGGTGTCGGTGGCCAACCGCTCCGGCGCCGGGGAGGCCACCGGTCACCTGCTCGACCTCGGGCACCGCACGGTTCACCACGTGGCGGGGCCGGCCAACTGGCTGGAGAGCCGGGACCGCGAGGAGGGGTGGCGCCTCGCGCTGCAGGCGGCCGGAGCTCCCGTGCCGGAGGTGGAGCGCGGTGACTGGAGCGCCCGCTCGGGTTACCAGGCGGGTCTGCGGATCGCCCGACTGCCCGAGGTCACCGCCGTCTTCTGCGCGAACGATCACATGGCCCTCGGCCTGTTGCGCGCCCTGCACGAGGCCGGCCGCTCGGTCCCTGAGGGCATCAGCGTGGTCGGCTTCGACGACATCCCGGAGGCCGCGTACTTCACCCCGCCGCTGACCACCGTGCGGCAGGACTTCGCCGAACTCGGCCGCCGGGCCCTGGAGCTGCTCGTCGGGGAGTTGGAGGGCGTGGCGTTCTCCGACTCCCGTGTGGAGATCCTGCCGGAGATGGTGCTGCGGCGCAGCGTGGGCCCTGCCCCCGGGGCGTTCAGCCGGTAGCCGCGGGCCGGCGCGCGGATCACCCGGTTTCGAGGGTTCCGTCCTCGTGAAACTTTCCTTGACACCATGGTTGTGAGCGCTAACAATCTCTGTGAGCGTTAACAACAACAACGCCCCCTCACTCCGCCGGCCGGGCCACCTCATCCCGCTTCCACGCGCCCGGCCGACGGATCCGCGTTCCGCTGCCTTCCGAGGGTGGGGTGGCGGAATGAAGCCTGTCGCCGGTGCGTTCCGCCCTGCCCCGGTCGAGGACCGCACCGGCGACAGACCGAAGACGGCGAGACGACGGGCGACCAACTCAGCCCTCCCGTACGAAGGATGACGAAGTGACCGTTCCCCCTGCCGCCCGCGACGCCGACCGGTACGTCATCGGTGTCGACTTCGGCACCCTCTCCGGCCGCGCAGTGGTGGTCCGGGTCCGGGACGGCGAGGAGATGGGCACCGCCGTCCACGACTACCCGCACGCCGTGATCGAGCGCGAGCTGCCCGGCACCGGCCGCCGGCTCCCGCCCGACTGGGCGCTCCAGCACCCGGCGGACTGGCGCGAGGTGCTGCGCACCGCCGTCCCGGCCGCGATCGCCGCCTCCGGAGTCGACCCCGCCCAGGTCATCGGCATCGCCACCGACTTCACCGCCTGCACCGTCCTGCCCGTGCTCGCCGACGGCACCCCGCTGGCCGAGACCGCCGCCTGGTCGGCCCGGCCGCACGCCTGGCCGAAGCTCTGGAAGCACCACGCCGCACAGCCCCAGGCCGACCGGATCAACGCAGTGGCCCACGCCCGCGGTGAGAAGTGGATCTCCCGGTACGGCGGCAGGATCTCCGCCGAGTGGCAGTACGCCAAGGCGCTGCAGGTACTGGAGGAGGACCCGGCGGTCTACGCCGCGTGCGCCCGCTGGATCGAGGCCGCCGACTGGATCGTCTGGCAGCTCACCGGCGCCGAGAGCCGCAACACCTGCACCGCCGGCTACAAGGGCATCCACCAGGACGGCAGCTACCCGAGCGAGGACTACCTCGCCGCGCTCCACCCGGAGTTCGCGGACTTCGCCCGCACCCGCCTGGAGCATCCGCTCTCCCCGCTGGGCACCCGGGTCGGCGCGCTCACCGCGCAGGCGGCGGAGTGGACCGGCCTGCCCGAGGGCATCGCCGTCGCCGCCGGCAACGTCGACGCCCACGTGGCCGCTCCGGCCGCCCGGGCCGTCGACGACGGTCGACTCCTCGCCATCATGGGCACGTCCACCTGTCACGTGGTCAACGGCGCGACCCTCGCCGACGTCCCCGGAATCTGCGGCGTGGTCGAGAACGGCATCGTCACCGGCTCCTACGGCTACGAGGCCGGACAGAGCGCCGTCGGCGACATCTTCGCCTGGTGGCTGCGCCAGGGGGCGCCCGCCGAGTACCTGGCCGAGGCCGAGGCGAACGGCGAGGACCTCCACCAGCTGCTCACCCGCAAGGCCGCCGGCCAACCCGTCGGCGCCCACGGGCTGGTGGCGCTCGACTGGATGAACGGCAACCGCTCCACCCTGGTCGACCACCACCTGTCCGGGGTGATCGTCGGCCTGACCCTGGCCACCCGGCCCGAGGAGATCTACCGGGCCCTGCTGGAGGCCACCGCGTTCGGCACCCGCGTCATCGTCGAGGCCCTGGAGCGGGGCGGCGTCCCGGTCACCGAGTTCATCGTCACCGGCGGCCTCAAGAAGAACGCCCTGCTGATGCAGATCTACGCCGACGTGCTGCGCCGCCCGGTCTCGGTCGCCGAGTCCGAGCAGGGCCCGGCGCTCGGCTCCGCGATCCACGCGGCCGTCGCCGCCGGAGCGTACCCGGACGTCCGGACCGCGTCAGCCGCCATGGGCCGGGTACGGCAGGGCGCCTACCGGCCCGACGCGGCAGCCGCCGACACGTACGACCGGCTCTTCGCCGAATACCGCGCCCTGCACGACCACTTCGGCCTCGGCGCCGACAAACTGCTGCACCGCCTGCGCGACATCCGCAACGCCGCCCTCACCACACCGAGCGAGGCTCCGTGAACGCGACCATCGACCGCATCCGCCGCCAGGTCAGCGACCTCCACCAGGAACTGGTCCGCTACAACCTGGTGGTCTGGACGGCCGGCAACGTCTCCGCCCGCGTCCCCGGCGAGGACCTGCTGGTCATCAAGCCCAGCGGCGTCTCCTACGACGAGCTGACGCCCGCGAACATGATCGTCTGCGACCTCGACGGCAAGGTCGTGGAGGGCGATCACGCGCCGTCCTCCGACACCGCCGCGCACGCCTACGTCTACCGCCACCTGCCCGAGGTCGGCGGGGTGGTCCACACCCACTCCACCTACGCCTGCGCCTGGGCGGCCCGCGGCGAGGCCGTGCCCTGCGTACTGACCGCGATGGCCGACGAGTTCGGCGCGGAGATCCCGGTCGGTCCGTTCGCCCTGATCGGCGACGACTCGATCGGCCGGGGCATCGTGGACACCCTCACGGGCCACCGCTCGCCCGCCGTCCTGATGCAGAACCACGGCGTCTTCACCATCGGCAAGGACGCCGAGGCCGCCGTCAAGGCCGCCGTGATGTGCGAGGACGTGGCCCGCACCGTCCACCTCTCCCGCCAGCTCGGCGAGCCCCTGCCGATCTCCCAGGCGGACATCGACAGCCTCAACCACCGCTACCAGAACGTCTACGGCCAGCCCCAGGCCCGGTAAGGAGCCCCCCGTGAAGAAGCCACTGGACGGACGACAGGTCTGGTTCCTGACCGGCAGCCAAGGGCTCTACGGCGAGCAGACGCTGCGTCAGGTCGCCGAGCAGTCCCGGCGGATCGCCGCAGCCCTGAACAGCGACCCGGCCGTGCCGGTCGAGGTGGTGTGGAAGCCCGTCCTCACCGACGCGAGCGCCATCCGCCGGGTCTGCCTGGAGGCCAACTCCGCAGACGACTGCATCGGCCTGATCGCCTGGATGCACACCTTCTCCCCGGCCAAGATGTGGATCGCCGGACTCGACGCCCTGCAGAAGCCGCTGCTCCACCTGCACACCCAGGCCAACGTCGACCTGCCCTGGGACTCCATCGACATGGACTTCATGAACCTGAACCAGGCCGCCCACGGCGACCGCGAGTTCGGTTACATCCAGTCCCGCCTCGGTGTCACCCGCAAGACCGTCGCCGGACACGTCAGCGACCCGACCGTGGCCGCCAGAGTCGCCACCTGGGCCCGAGCCGCGGCCGGCCGGGCCGAACTGCGCGGCCTCAAGCTCGCCCGCTTCGGTGACAACATGCGCGACGTCGCCGTCACCGAGGGGGACAAGGTCGAGGCCCAGCGCCGGTTCGGGGTCTCCGTCAACACCTACGGCGTCAACGACCTGGTCGCCGCGGTGGACGCGGCCGACGACGGCGACGTCACCGCACTGGTCAAGGAGTACGAGGACAACTACCGTCTCGTGCCCGAGCTGCGCGCCGGCGGCGGTCGCCACGACTCGCTGCGGTACGCGGCGCGCGTCGAGCTCGGCCTGCGCGGCTTCCTGGAGCAGGGCGGCTTCAAGGCCTTCACCACCAACTTCGAGGACCTCGGCGGACTGCGCCAGCTGCCCGGCCTCGCGGTGCAGCGGCTGATGGCCGACGGCTACGGCTTCGGCGGCGAGGGCGACTGGAAGACGGCGACCCTGCTGCGGACCCTCAAGGTGACGTCCGGCGGACTGGCCGGCGGCACCTCCTTCATGGAGGACTACACCTACCACCTGGAGTTCGGCCGTGAGCTGATCCTCGGCGCGCACATGCTGGAGGTCTGCCCGAGCATCGCGGCCGACACCCCCTCCTGCGAGATCCACCCCCTGTCCATCGGCGGACGGGAGGACCCGGTCCGCCTGGTCTTCGACGCCGAGCCGGGCCCGGCCGTCGTGGTCGGCCTCGCCGACCTGGGCGACCGGTTCCGGCTGGTCGCCAACGAGGTGGACGTGGTCGCGCCGCCGGCGCCGCTGCCGCACCTGCCGGTGGCCCGGGCGGTGTGGGAGCCCCGCCCGGACCTCCACACCTCCACCGAGGCCTGGCTGACGGCCGGCGGGCCGCACCACACCGTGCTCTCCCGCGCGGTCGGCGCCGAGGAGCTCGACGACCTCGCGGAGATGCTGGGGGTGGAACTCCTGCTGATCGACGAGGACACCTCCCTGCGCCGGTTCACCAAGGAACTGCGCTGGAACCAGGCCTACCACCGCCTGGCCCAGGGCCTGTGAGCCGCCGGCCCCGGTCCGACGACGCCCGCCCTCGCGGCGGGCGTCGCCCGTTCTCCCCCCGGCCCGGCAGGGATCGGAGCACCCCCGTGCCGGAAGACGCACTCGTGTCCCCGGGCGAGCTGACGGTCTCCCAGGGAGTCGCGGCGACCCTGCCGGACGGGCGGTCCGTCACCCGCTGGACCATCGGTTCGCCCTCGGGCCTGCGGGCGGAGGTGCTCAGCCTGGGCGCCCGCCTCCAGTCCCTGTACGTGCCGGACCGGGAGGGGCGGCGGGCGAACGTCGTGCTCGGCTGCGAGCGCGTCGCCGACCTGCTCGGGGAGGGCGCGTACTTCGGTGCGACGGTCGGCCGCTACGCCAACCGGATCGCCGACGGCGTCCTGCCGCTCGACGGCACGACGCACCGGCTCACCACCCAGCCGACCGGCCACACCCTGCACGGGGGGAGGGACGGCTTCGCCACCCGGCTCTGGGACGGCGTACCGGTCCGGGAGGGTCGCCGGGCGGGGGTGCGCCTGCG
The DNA here is from genome assembly GCF_042734825.1 of Kitasatospora sp. NPDC059648. NCBI lineage: Bacteria > Bacillati > Actinomycetota > Actinomycetes > Kitasatosporales > Streptomycetaceae > Kitasatospora > Kitasatospora sp. NPDC059648. The sequence continues at coordinate 120,069 of NZ_JBHWDU010000015.1, forward strand.
CCTGCACAGCCCGGACGGCGACCAGGGCTTCCCGGGCGCGCTCACCGCCGAGGTGACCTACCTGCTCGACCCGGCAGGTCGGCTCTGGATCGGCTACCGGGCGACCACGGACGCGCCGACGGTGGTCAACCTCACCAACCACACCTACTTCAACCTGGCCGGTGAGGGCAGCGGCACGGTGCTCGACCACCTGCTGCGCGTCGAGGCCCGCGGCTACCTCCCGGTCGATGCCGAGCTGATCCCGACCGGGCCCCTCGCGCCGGTCCGGGGCACGCCCTTCGACCTGCGCGAGGCGCGGCGGATCGGGGACCGCGTCGTCGACGGGGACCAGCAGATCCGCCGGGCCGGCGCCGGGTTCGACCACAACTGGGTGCTGGACGGGAACGGGTTCCGGCGGGCCGCCGTCCTGAGCCACCCGGCCAGCGGCCGGCGGGTCGAGTGCCTGACGACGGAACCGGGGCTGCAGGTGTACACGGGCAACCACTTCGACGGCACGCTGCGCGGGCCCTCCGGCCGCCCGTACGGAGCGTACGCGGGCGTCGCCCTGGAGACCCAGCACTTCCCGGACTCGCCCAACCACCCCGAGTACCCCTCCACCGTCCTGCGCCCGGGGGAGGATTTCCGCTCGATGACGGTGTACCGCTTCTCGGCCGAGTAGGGGCTTCGGGCCGAGGGGAACGGGCGGTGGGCCGGGTAGGGCCCACCGCCCCTCTTCATTCCGCGACGAGGACCCGCACGTCCCAGGCACCCAGGGCGACCGGCCCGCCGGCGGGCACCGGGGTGCCGCTGAGCACGTCGACCAGCGCCACGGGCGCCGGCACGTCGACGGGCTGCCAGCTCCAGTTGTGCACCACGTGGACGCGGCGCCCGTCCGGGGCGGTTCCCGTGGTGGAGGTGACGGAGGCGGGCGGCTCGCCCCAGCCGCTCGCCGGGCAGGGTGCCAGCCAGGCGGCCAGCGCCCGGGCCAGGTCGCGCCCGGGCACGGTGCCGACGCAGGTCACCCGTCCCGCGCCGTGGGCGCGGGTGGTGACGGCGGACCAGCGGCCGAAGTGGGGATGGTCGTACCCGGCCAGTACCGTGGCGTCGGTGGCGGTGAGGCCCTCCACCCAGCGGGTCGCGGCGGCGCCCGCCGGAAGCGACAGCGGGCTGCCGGGGGCGGCGCGCAGCGGCAGGTCCGCGGGCAGGTTGCTGAACTCGTCGTACCGGACACCCGCGGCGGCCGCGAGGCGTGGCGGGGCGGTCTGGTGGCGCGCCCGGGCCTCCTGGTCGGCGTAGCCCGTACGCGGCCCGAGCACCAGGTGGCCGCCGGCCCCGGCGTAGGCCGCGAGCCAGTCGAGCAGGGAGTCCTCGGCGAGGTAGAGCCCGGGGACGACCAGCACGGGGTGGCGTCGCGCGGCCTCCTCGGGTGCCGGACCCTCGCGCTCGCCCCGGGCGTCGTGCAGTTGGCGGGCGTGCAGGATCCGCACCTGGCGGCCGGCCTCGAACGCGCCGCGGTAGAAGGGGTCGAAGAGGCGGTGGTAGGAGGTCGGGTCCGGGGCGCCGTCCGGCCTCGCCAACGGCGGGTACTTCTGCATCAGCCACTTGCTGGGCATCGAGTAGACCATCGCGAGGTCGGCGTCGGGCTCGATCCCGGCGACCACCGGCCCGGCGGTCTCGAACTCGGCTCCCAGTCGGGCGAGTTCGGCGTAGACCCGGCCGGGCTCGCCGCTGTGCGGGAGGATCCCGCCCCAGTACGTCTCGGTGCCGAAGTGCAGGGTGTGCCAGTGCCAGTACTCGATCATCCGCGCACCGCGTGAGACGAGCGCCCAGGCCGCCTGCCGCCATTGGCCGTCGAAGGCCGGTCGGTTCTCCGAAGTGCCGCTGATGGCCTGGGCGTTGGTCTCGGTCACCAGGAACGGCTCCTGCCGGGAGGAGAAGAGCCGGTCGGCGCTCTGGTACAGCGCCCACACGCCGGTGGTCTTCCACTGCTGCTCGTGGTCGTCCGGGGTGGGGTCGGGCAGCGCGAGGGAGTCCTGCATCTCGTAGTACGGGTTTCCCGCGGTGACGTCGAGGGCGTCGGTGATCTCGTCGTCCGCCATCGCGGGGTGGTTGTAGGCGAGGCAGGTGGTCACGAACTGGTCGGGGCGGGCGTACTCGCGCGTGGTTCCGGCCTGCCAGGCGATGAACTCGGTGGTCTGGCAGGCCTGGAACGCCCGCCAGGCGACGTCGTACTGCGGCTGCTGGTTCTCGTCCGGCCGCCACAGGTCGGCCCAGGTGGAGAGGCGGTGCGACCAGTAGACCAGGCCCCACTCGCGATTGAGGGTCTCCACATCGCCGTAGGTGTGCCGCAGGTGGTCGACGAAGCGCTGGAAGACGCCGTGGTTGTGCGGCAGACGCAGGCCGGGCTCGTTGTCGACCTGGAAGCCGATGACGGCCGGGTGCGAGGCGTGGCGGGCGAGGATCGCGCGGGTGACGCGTTCGGCGTGGTGGCGGAAGGCGGGGTGGGAGAAGTCGGCCTCCTGACGGGCGCCCCAGCCCATCCGCCGACCGGTGGCCTGCTCGGTGCCGATCTCCGGGTACTGCCGGGAGAGCCAGGGCGGCACGGCGTAGGTGGGGGTGCCCAGGACGACGGCGAGGCCGCGCTCCCGGGCGCCGTCGAGGACCGGGGTCAGCCAGTCCAGCTCGAAGCGGCCGTTCTCGGGCTCCCAGGTGGACCAGACGGATTCGCCGACCCGGATGACGGTGAACTTCGCCGCCGCCATCAGGTCGAGGTCTTCCCTGAGCCGTTCGTACGGCTGGTACTCGTGGTAGTAGGCGGCGCCGAACAGGACGCGCGGGGGCAGCGGGAACACGGGCGCACCTCGGAACGTGGAGGGCCCCGGCCGCCGGTGGGACGGGCGGCCGGGGCGGGAGGGGAGCGGGGTCAGGAGGCGGTGCCGGTCACCGTGTCACCGGACCTGGTCAGGTGGTAGGTGACGGTGTCGCCGGTCCAGAAGCGGAAGGTGAGCGTGACCGGGGCGCCGTCCTTGAGGGACTTGAGGAAGTCGGGCTTGACGGTGGTGGTGTCGGCGCCGTAGTCGGCGCGGTAGTTGTCGAAGGTCTGGTAGGTGGTCCAGGAGGCCGGGCCGGCGGCGGTGCCGTCGGCGTAGGTGGACTGCACGTTGGCCATGAGGGCGCCGTTGAACCGGGTGGGGATGGTGAGCCCGTCGGCCGTTCCGGTGGCGTCGGACATCACCGGCTTGTCGTACGAGCGCACGAAGAGCTGCCAGGGGACGCCGTCGGAGTAGCGGACCTGGATGTTCGCGTTCACACCGGCGGCGCGGTCGCCGGCGAGGCGGGTGAGGGCGTCGGCGGTCAGGGTGAGCCGGTCGCCGTCGAGGGTGTAGTCGAGGAAGGGGATGAGCGGGCGGTCGCCCTGCCAGAGGCCGGCGAACCGGAGGCCGTTGGGGTTGAGGGTGACGGTCTGGGCCGTGACGGGGCCGGACTTCGGCAGGAAGACGTTGTCGGTGGAGGCGGTGCCCGAGCGGGTCCGCCAGGAGCTCTGGATCAGGGCCTTCATCTCGGGGACCTGCCACTGCATGGTGCCGCGGTTCAGGAAGTCGTTGGCGGCGTCCCAGACGGCGGAGGTCATGCCGCTGCGCCGTGCCTCGTAGTTGACCTGTTCGAAGTACTTGAGCATCTCGCCGCGCTCGACGACGCCGGAGTAGGGCGAGGTGAGCAGGCCGTACTCGCCGAGGTAGACGGGGATGCCCTTGGCGACGAAGGTGTCGTGCACCCGGGCGAAGCCTTCGGTGAGGTCCTTCTGGGCCGTGGCGTCGTAGGTGGTCCCGTTGGCGATGTTCACGCTGAACGGGTACCAGCTGTAGTAGTGCACGGTGGCGACCAGGTTGCGGTCGTGCAGCGAACTCATCGTGGTGGACAGGTCGTCCAGCCAGTGCTGGGCGCTGTTGGTCTCCTCCGAGGGCAGGACGAGCAGGCGGTCCTTGTTCCCGCCGCCGGAGTCGCGCACGACGTCGTGGAACGAGGTGTTGAGTTCCCGCAGGTACTGGGTCTTCTGGGCGTCGGTCGTGTTGGAGAACTGGGGCTCGTTGATGCTCTCCATGAGCAGGGTGCGCGGCTCGTCCTTGAAGGCGGTGGCGATCTGCTGCCAGGTGGAGTTGAAGCGGGCCACGACGTTGTCGTGGTCGGTGGACATGTCGGCGATCCACTTCCACGAGTCGTGGTGGACGTTGATCTCGACGTAGAGGCCGTCCGCCAGGGCGAGGTCGACCACCTGCTTGACCCGGTTCATCCACACCGGGTCGATGGTGTACGGGGCGGTGTCGGACTGGTGCGGGTACCAGGTGACCGGGATCCGGACGCTGCGGAAGCCCTGGGCCCTGAGGCCGTCGAAGGTGGCCTTGGTGGTGCGCGGGTTACCCCAGGAGGTCTCGTCGGGGATCGCGTCGAGGGTGTTGCCGAGGTTCCAGCTGGGCTGCATCCGGGCCACGGCGGCCATGGCGTCGTGAGGGACCCTGGCCCCGGCGGCCTCGGCCGCCGACGGGGGCTGGTCGCCGGGTGCGGCCACGGCCGTGCCGCCGCACAGGGCGCCGGTGGTGACCAGCGCGACCAGGAGTCCGGCCGTGCGGTGGAGGCGGCGGTTGCGGGTGCGTGCGGTCCGTTGCGCGTCGTTCACGGTAGGTCCCTTTCGTGTCAACAGGTGGCGAAGCCCCTGAGGGGAGGTCAGGGGAGCGGGAGGGGCTCGTAGTCGAACCGGTCGAAGTGGACGGTGCCGGCCGCGGCGTACATGCCGATGACCCGGCCGGTGAAGCCGCCGGCCACCTCCGTGGACAGGTAGCGGCCGTCGAGCGTGGCGAGCACGGCGAAGGTGCCGTCGGGCTCCTCGACGCCGAGGAGGACGTCGTCAGGGCCGGTGCGCGGGCCGCGCGTCGGCCGCGGGGCGATCTCGACGCCGAGCACGACCGCTCCGGCGGGCACCGGCCGGGCGGCGACCTCGGTGCGCAGCGGGCCGATCCGGGCGAACACCTTCACCTCGCCGTCGGCCGCCTCGATCTCGTAGTGGTGCTCCTCGTCCAGGCGGACGGCCAGGCCGCCGCGGCCGTCGGCGGGGTCGATCAGGATGCTGGCCCGGCAGGCGAGGTGCTGCTGGCGCCGGCCGACGAAGGCCGCGTCGTTCTCGTCCAGCGAGGCACCGGCGGCACGCAGGGTGAGCCAGCCGGAACGTTCCTTCGTTGTGCACAGGTGCTCCGGGCGCTCGCGCAGCGAGATCCACTGGGGGTGCAGCTCGGCCAGGTCGAAGTCGTCCCGGGCCGGCACGGCGGGGACGGGGTGCAGCGGCCAGGCCGGGGTGGGCAGTTCGGGGGTGACCGGGCCGACCACCGGCCAGCCGTCCACCCACTCGACCGGGGCGAGGAAGGTCTCCCGGCCGAGCACGTACCACGCAGGGGTGCCGCCGCGCGGCCGGACGGCGAGCAGCACCATCCACCAGGAGCCGTCGGGCGCCTGGACGAGGTCGGCGTGTCCGGTGTTCTGGATGGGGCTGGCGGTGCCGCGGTGGGTCAGCACCGGGTTGGCGGGGCAGGGCTCGAAGGGGCCGGAGGGCGACGGGCCGCGGGCGATGGAGACGGCGTGCCCGCGCTCGGTGCCGCCCTCGGCGATCATCAGGTACCAGTACGCGCCGATCCGGTACAGGTGCGGGGCCTCGGGGGCCGTGGCGCCGGGGGTGCCGGACCAGACGCGGTGCGGCTCGCCGAGGGTCTCGCCGGTGACCGGGTCGATGCGTACCTGGGAGATCCCGGCGACGGTGCACCAGCAGGTGCCGTTCTCGTCCCAGGCGAGGTCCGGGTCGATGCCGTGGACCCCGGGCAGTCGGACCGGGTCGGACCAGGGGCCGGCCGGGTCGGTCGCGGTGAAGAGCAGGTTGCCGCCGTCGCCGACGTTGGTGACGACCAGCCAGAAGCGCCCGTCGTGGTGGCGCAGCGTCGGTGCGTAGATCCCGCCGGAGGACGGCATGTCGCGCGGGAGGCGCAGCTGGGCCGGCCGGTCCAGGGCGTTGCCGATCTGCCTCCAGTTCACCAGGTCGCGGCTGTGGAAGACCGGGATGCCGGGGAAGTACTCGAAGCTGGAGCAGACGAGGTAGTAGTCGTCGCCCACGCGGCAGACACTGGGGTCGGGGTGGAAGCCGGGGATCACCGGGTTGGGCACGGTGCCGTCGGGCCGGGACTGCTCTGACACGTGGGTCGGTTCCTTTCGGTGCTTCGGTTCGGGGTGGTGGGGGGGCGCGCCCCGGGGGGGGGCCGGGGGCCCCCCCCCCAAAAGGGGTGGCAACACAGCCGCGAGGGGCGCGGTGAAAAAAA